>JALHHV010000007.1:16388-26042 GCA_022837365.1 Desulfovibrio sp.
CCTACCAGGCGAACAGCGGGAACTGCCGCGCGAAGACTTCCACCTCGCGGCTGATGGCCGCAAGGCGCGTCTCGTTGTTGACGTTGCCCAGGGCGTCCACGATCCACGCGGCCACCTTTTCCATTTCGGCTTCCTTCATGCCGCGCGTGGTCAGGGCGGGGGTGCCCAGGCGCACGCCGGAGGTCACGAAGGGCGAACGGGTCTCGAAGGGCACGGTATTCTTGTTGGCGGTCATGCCCGCCTTGTCCAGCGCGTGCTCGGCGTCCTTGCCGGTGATGTCCTTGGCCGTCAGGTCCATGAGCATCAGGTGGTTGTCGGTGCCGCCGGAAACCAGGTCGTACCCGGCGGCGGTCAGGCAACCGGCCAGTTTGGCGGCGTTCTTCACCACCTGCTGCTGGTAGTCCGCGAAGGTGGGGCGCAGCGCCTCGCCGAAGGCCACCGCCTTGGCCGCGATGACGTGCATCAGCGGGCCGCCCTGGATGCCGGGGAATATCTGGCTGTTCAGGGTCTTGGCGTTGTCCTCGTCGGACAGGATCATGCCGCCGCGCGGGCCGCGCAGGGTCTTGTGGGTGGTGGTGGTGGTGTAGTGGGCCTGCCCGATGGGGGTGGGGTGCAGGCCGGTGGCCACCAGGCCCGCGATGTGGGCCATGTCCACCATCAGCTTGGCGCCTACCTCGTCGGCGATGGCGCGGAAGCGGGCGAAGTCGATGACGCGCGGGTAGGCGCTGGCGCCGGCCACGATGAGCGCGGGCTTGTGCTCGCGGGCCAGGGCGGCCACTTCGTCGTAGTCGATGAAGCCGGTTTCCTTCTTCACGCCGTAGAACACCACGTTGTACAGGCGGCCGGAGAAGTTCACCGGGCTGCCGTGGGTCAGGTGGCCGCCGTGCGAAAGGTTCATGCCCAGGATGGTGTCGCCCGGCTTCAGGCAGGCGAAGTACACGCCCATGTTGGCCTGGCTGCCGGAATGGGGCTGCACGTTGGCGTAGCCGCAGCCGAAGATGGCCTTGGCCCGGTCGATGGCCAGGTTTTCCGCGATGTCCACGAATTCGCAGCCGCCGTAGTAGCGCTTGCCGGGGTACCCTTCGGCGTACTTGTGGGTCAGTACGCTGCCCTGCGCCTGACGGACGGCGGCGGAGACGAAGTTCTCGGACGCGATGAGTTCGAGCTTGCCGGTCTGACGTTCGATTTCAAGGGTGACCGCGCGACCCACTTCCGGGTCTTGAATCAGCAGTTCGTCCATGGTTCGCCTCCGTGGAATGGTTGCGGCCGCGCGGCGTTCGCCTGCCGCGCGACCTCTGGAAATATCGTTCTCCCGTGCCCGGCGAGGGGGAGGGAGATGTTCTGCAAGCCTCCGGCGCAGGGGGCCAAGCCCCCTGCACCCCCATTCAGGCAAGCGAGTTCGGACAATGTCCGATATCAGGCAGGACTGCAAACGTGCGGAACGCGAGGCGGGGACGAGGAAAAAAGTCTTTTTGCGGAAGGAGTGTACTTTTTGGTACTCGACTGAAGCAAAAAGGCTTTTTGACGACGTAGCCGCCCGCGATACGTGCGTTTGCGATATTAACCCTTCCAGCGCTTGTACAGCATGCAGCAGTTCGTCCCGCCGAAGCCGAACGAATTGCACAGCACGTATTCCGCCTGGTACTTCTCCGAGCCGTCCGCCATGTAGTTCAGGTCGCACTCGGGGTCGGGCGTGTCGCGGTTGATGGTGCCGGGAATGATGCCGGTGTGCAGCGCCATGACGCTGAACACGCCCTCCATCCCGCCCGCGGCGCCCAGCAGGTGCCCGGTCATGGACTTGTTGGCCGTGATGCGGATGTTTTTGGCGTGGTCGCCGAACACCTTCTTGATGGCCTTGGTTTCGCACAGGTCGTTGAGGTACGTCGAGGTGGCGTGGGCGTTGATGTGGTCCACGTCCTCCGGGCGGATGCCCGCCTCGTCGATGGCGGCCCGCATGGCCTGCGCCATGCCCAGGCCGTCCTCGTGCGGGGCGGTCATGTGATAGGCGTCGCCGGACGCGCCGTAGCCCACCACTTCCGCGTAGATGGTGGCCCCGCGCGCCTGGGCCGAGCATCAGGAAGCCCGAGCCTTCGCCGATGACGAAGCCGTCGCGTTCCTTGTCGAACGGGCGCGACGCCTTGGCGGGGTCGTCGTTGCGGGCGGTGGACAGGGCCTTCAGGGCGGTGAAGCCGGAAACGCCCATGGGCGTGATGGTGGCTTCCACCCCGCCGGTGATCACCGCGTCGCAGCGGCCCATGGCGATGTCGGTGTAGGCATAGCCGATGGCGTGCTGGCCCGAGGCGCAGGCGCTGGTGGTCACCAGGTTGGGACCCTTGGCCCCGGTGAAGATGGAGACCTGGCCTGGCGCCATGTTGGAGATCAGCATGGGGATCATGAACGGCGAGACGCGGTTGGGCCCCGACTCGACGAGCTTGGTGTGGAAGACCTCGATGGTCTCCAGCCCGCCAAGCCCCACGCCAAGCAGCACGCCCACGCGGTGGGCGTTGGCGTCGTCGATGACGAGGCCGGAATGCTCGACGAGCATCTTGCCGGAGGCCACCGCGAACTGGACGAAACGGTCCATGCGCTTGGCCTGCTTGGCCGGGATGTATTTCTCTGGGTCGAAGCCCTTGACCTCGCCGGCGATGCGCGAGGTGTACTCCGAAGCGTCGAAGTGGGTGATGGGCCCGATGCCGGACTTCCCGGCCACGAGATTCTCCCAGCTTGTCGCAAGGTCGTTACCAAGGGGGGTGATGGCCGCAAGGCCGGTCACGACGACACGCTTTCCGGTCATTAAGATTTCCTCTTGGCGGTAATGGGGCCGAACCCGCGCGAACGGGATAGATGTGGAACGATGGCGAGTGGTTGCGCGCTGTTCGTGTGGTTTCGGCCGTGCGGAAGAAAAGCGCGAGAGCGTCTTATGACCTCGTCATAAGACGCCCGCATGCGATCTTTCGTTGCGTGAAGGGCAAGCCCTACTGCTTGCTCTTGATGTAGGCGATGGCGTCCTGGACCTTGAGGATCTTCTGGGCGTCGTCGTCGTCGATTTCGATGCCGAATTCCTCTTCCATGGCCATTATCAGTTCGGTCAGGTCGAGCGAGTCGGCGCCAAGGTCTTCCACGAAGGAGGCTTCGGGCTTCACTTCCTCGGCGGACACGCCAAGCTGATCCATGATGATCTTGCTGATCTTTTCTTCAACGGACATGGTCCCTCCAATGCTGTTTTTCTCGTTTCGGTGCCGGTCGGTGCTGCGTACGGGACGGGCTGCTAGCAGTACATGCCGCCGTTGACGGCGATGACCTGCCCGGTGATGTAGCCCGCCTTATCGGAAGCCAGAAAGGCCACGGCATCGGCGATGTCCTGGGGCGAGCCCAGGCGCCGGAGCGGGATGGCTTCGATATATGCCGCGCGAATCTCGTCGGTGAGCTTCGCGGTCATGTCGGTTTCGATGAAGCCGGGGGCCACGGCGTTGACCGTGACGTTGCGCCCGGCAAGTTCCTTGGCGGCGGACTTGGTCATGCCGATCAGCCCCGCCTTGGCGGCGGAATAGTTGATCTGCCCGGCATTGCCCATCTGGCCCACCACCGAGGTGATGTTGACGATGCGGCCCCTGCGCTGCCTGGTCATCAGCTTGGCCGCCTCGCGCAGACAGGTGAAGGCCCCGGAAAGGTTGACGTCCAGCACGCGGTCGAAGTCCTCGTCCTTCATGCGCAGGATCAGTCCGTCCTTGGTGATGCCCGCGTTGTTCACGAGCACGTCGAGGGCGACCTTTTCCCTGATTTCTTCCTGAAAGAACGCGGCCACGGCGGCGGCGTCGGAAACGTCCAGCCGGAAGGCGCGCGCCGAACCGCCCGCGGCGTTGATGCCCGCGGCCACGGCTTCGGCCTCCTCGGGCTTGCTCACGTAGGTGAGGTAGACCTGAAAGCCCTCGCGGGCCAGGGTTTCCGCCACGGCCTTGCCGATGCCCCGGGAGCCCCCGGTGACCAGCGCGGTGGAAGTGAGTTCGCTCATTCGGCCTTTCTCATGTTGCGGGTTGCAAAGGGCTCCGCCTTATACCGCAAAGACAGTACGACTTCAATTGGCCCGTTCCGGGGTATCGCGGGTGAAGATTATGGTATTTTCTTCCGGTGTCCGGCGATTCGTTGGCAAACGGATTTTTTTTCGCTGGCAAGGAAAACGAGCCTGCCATGAGGGAGTATGCCTCTCCCGTTAGGTGAGCTTGCGAACCTTACGGGAGAGGACCGCAACGCGCTCTTGCTGTATTCGACCGACATGGCAGGCGAAGTTTGACGACGCCAGCGGGAAAAAGGCCGTTTGCCAGTTAAAAATGGAGCAGGGCGGCCCCCCAGGTAAACCCCCCGCCAAAGGTGGCCAGCAGCACGCGCATGCCGGGGCGCAGCACGCCCTTGGCCCGCGCGTCGGCGATGGCCAGCGGCACGGACGCCGCCGAGGTGTTGCCGAACTCGTGCAGGTTCACGAACACCCGTTCGGCGGGCACGCCCAGCCGGTCGCCCACGGCCTCGATGATGCGCAGGTTGGCCTGGTGCGGAATGACCAGGGCCACGTCGTCGATGGTCAGGCCGTTGCGCGCAAGCACGTCCTGGCTGATGGCGGCCATGTTGCGCACGGCGTGCTTGAACACGTCGCGGCCGTTCATCTGCACGAAAAAGTCGTCGCCCACCGGGTCGCCCTTGGCGTAGGGGGTGTGGGTGCCGCCGCCGATGGTCAGCAGGCCGCCCAGGTTGCCGTCGGACGCGCAGTGCACGTCTTCCAGCAGCGCGCCCGCGCCTTCGGTCCCGGTGGTGATGACCGAAGCCCCGGCACCGTCGCCGAACAGCACGCAGGTGGAGCGGTCGGCCCAGTTCAGGCGGCGGGTCAGCGCCTCGGTGGCGGTCAGCAGCACGCGCGCCTCGGGCTGGGCGGCCACGATGGCGCGGGCCATGGACAGGCCGTACACGTAGCCCGAGCAGGCGGCGTTGAAATCGAAGGCCATGGCGCCCACGATGCCCAGCTTGGCCTCGATGAGGCAGGCGGTGTTGGGGCACAGGTAGTCGGGCGTGCAGGTGGCGTTGATGACGTGGGTGATCTCGTCCGGCTGCATGTCCGCGTCGGCCAGGGCCAGGCGGGCGGCTTCCGTCGCCGCGTCGGAGGCGTTCTGCCCCTCGGCCAGGCGGTGGCGCTGCTTGATGCCGGTACGGGTGGTGATCCACTCGTCGGTGGTTTCCACGATCTTTTCAAGGTCGAAGTTGGTCAGCACGTCCACGGGAGTGTACGCACCGAACCCCCTGACCCGGCAGGCAATATCGCGCGATGCTGTCATGTGGCTCGTTCCGGCGGGCGCGTGGTGCGCGCCGCATGTGGCAGGGTGGGGGACGCTACTTTATGGCCTTGCCGTAGCGGGTGAGCTCCTCGTTGGCGCTGATGGCCTTGACGAGGCGTTCGTTGGTCTTCTTCTCCACGAAGGTGGCGGCCAGCTTGACGGCGCTGCGCACGGCCTTGGCGTTGGACTTGCCGTGGCAGACGAAGGCGATGCCCTGCAAACCGAGCAGGGGCGCGCCGCCGTATTCGGCGTAGTCCACGAACTGGGCGAAACGGCGGAACGCGGATTTGGCGAGCAGGGTGCCGATCTTGGGCAAAAGGCCCGAGAGCAGTTCGCGCTTCAGCACGCGGCCCAGCGACATGCTGAGCCCTTCGCTGAGCTTCAGCGCCACGTTGCCCACAAAGCCGTCGCAGACCACCACGTCCACGTCGCCGCTGAAAATGTCGCGGCCTTCCACGTTGCCCACGAAGTTGATGCCGTTCTGGGCCAGCTTGAACAGTTCGTAGGCTTCCTTGACCTGGGTGTTGCCCTTGCCCTCTTCCTCGCCGATGCTCAAAAGGCCGATGCGCGGCGACTCGCACGCCAGAAGGTCGCGCGCGAAGGCGTCGGCCATGAGGCCGAACTGGAAAAGGTGGTGGGGCTTGCAGTCCACGTTGGCCCCCACGTCCAGCAGGACGATGGGGTTCTTCTCGGTGGGCATGATGGAGGCGAGCGCCGGACGGTCCACGCCGGGAATGCGGCCCATGATGAACATGCCGCAGGCCACGGTGGCGCCGGAATGCCCGGCGCTGACGATGCCGTGGGCCTGGCCGTCGCGCACCAGGCGGCAGGCCACCTGGATGGAGGCGTCCTTGCGGCGGCGCAGGATGTCCGAAGGCTTTTCGTCCATGCCGGCCACTTCGCTGGCGTGGACAATGTCGCAGGCGACGCCGTCAAGAGGGAGTCTGGCGAGTTCCGCCCGCACCTTCGCCTGGTCTCCGACCAGCAAAAGGGCGACCCCCTTGTCGCGCGCCGCCTCTATCGCGCCGGGGACCACCACGGAGGGGCCGAAATCCCCCCCCATGGCATCCACGGCGATGACTGTGGCGTTATTCATTAGGCTGGGCAACCACCTGACGGCCCTTGTAGGTGCCGCAGCTCGGGCAGGCGCGGTGCGGAACGGTGGGCTCGCCGCAGGCGCAGTACACGATGGTGGGCACGGCCACGCGGTCGTGCGAACGACGCATGCCCTTCTTGGACTTGGACTTCTTGTTCTGCTGAACGGCCATGACGTTCCTCTCCTGGATGTCCCGCCGCGCGCGGCGGGGGTTGTGCTACTTCTTTCCGATGGTAAGGCCGCGCAGGGCGGCAAGCCTGGGGTCGCCCTCCTCCTGCGTGCAGGCGCAGGAAGAGGTGTTCAGGTTGCTTCCGCACGACGGGCACAGGCCCTGGCAGGTGGCGGAGCACAGCGGCTTCGCCGGCAGGGCCAGCAGAAATTCTTCCCACAACAGGCCGGACAGGCTCACCTCGACGCCCTGCCCGGAAGGGGAGATGCGGATCACGGCCTCGTCCACGTCCTCGAATTCGCCGTCCGCTTCAGGCTCGGAAGCACCCGCCTTGCCGTGCCCGCGCGCGGCCTCTGGAGCGGGCTGCGCGGGGCGCTGGGCCGGGGCGGGAAACGGCTCGAAGCTGTCGAAGGAATGGTCGATGGCCAGTTCCGCAGGCTCGGCGCAGCGGTCGCAGGGCGCGCTGATGCGCCCCGTGAGCCTGCCGCGCACGAGGCAGCCGTCGTCCTGCGGCAGCAGGAACACCGAGCCGCGCAACGGCTCGACGATGTTGAACGGCAGTGAAAATTCGGCGATGGGGCCCTGCCAGACGGACTGGTCGTCAACCTCGTACTCGCCGCCGCCCGCCGGAATGTCCTTGAGCGGAATCCAAATCTGGTGCATGGCTACCTCGCGAGCAGCGATTACTACATGCGAACCCTTCGGGCTGTCAAGAAAGGGGTTGCGTTTTTCGGGGCGGCGGTATAAGACTCCCATCTCTCGCGGCGGCAAACATCCAGAATGCGTCCGGAACGTGCCCGGCACATCGGTCGACGCCCGCCCCGCGCAGCGCCCCGGCGGCGGAACGCCATCGGCGGCGCACCAGAACGACCACGCGAACTTTGCACATATACGGAGGAAAGTCATGTCCAAGCAGTGCGATGTGTGCGGCAAGAAGGCCCAGGTCGGCCACCATGTGAGCCACTCGAACATCAAGACCAAGCGCCGCTTCGAGCCGAACCTGCAGAGCGTCCGCCACCAGTGCCCCAACGGCGAAGTGAAGACCCTCAGCGTCTGCACCCGCTGCCTGCGCTCCGGCGCGGTGGTGAAGCCCGCCGTCCGCAAGGTCGCCTAAGGCTTTCCGACCCCCAGCGTTCAAAAGCCCCGGTGGTTTCCGCCGGGGCTTTTTGCCGTTGTTTCTCCGAGCGCGGGGCCCGGCACGTTCCCATTCCCCGCATTTTTCCGGCGGGATACGTCTTGCCGCCGGGTCCTTCCGTGACTATTCTTACCAGAATGGGCGCGCGCGGACATCCGCGGCCGGGGGGCGCAACGCCTTGCGGGCATGCCGCCCCGCGTCGTCCCCACGTCCCCGTTTTTCCGCGCCGTCTTGCCCGCATCCGGCCCGCACCGGGCCCGCCCGGCCCGCATCCCGGCCATCGCCACGGGCGGGCGCACCGTCCCACCGCAACCATCCCGGAGCCCTCATGCCCCGTCTTGGTCTTGTCCTGCTGCTGGTCCCCTTTCTGGAATTCTACGTGCTGGTGGAGGTGGGCGCGCGCATCGGGGCGTTCAACGCCGTGCTGCTGGTGATCCTGTTCGCCATGGCCGGGGTGTGGCTGGCCCGCACCCAGGGCATGGGCACGCTGGCGCGCATCCAGCAAAGCCTGGCCCAGGGCGTGCTGCCCGCCGACGAAATGCTGGACGGGCTGTTCCTGCTGCTGGCGGGTATCCTGATGGTGTTCCCCGGCTTCGTGTCCGACGTGTTCGGGATTCTCCTGCTGCTGCCCCCGGTGCGCAGGCTGGCCGCGCATCTTCTGCGGCGGCACATGAGCGCCACCATGCAGGCCGAAGGCCGCGCGGGCGGATCGTCGGTGCACGTGCGCACCTGGTACTTCGGCCCCGGCGGTGCGCGGCACACCGAAACGTTCGGCGGCGCGGGCGGGATGTTCGGACCGGGGCACGGCGGTGGACAAGGCCCGGATGGTATTGACGGTCCCGAGGGGGCCGACGGCACGCGCGGCGACGGCCCCCGGCCCTAGAGCCGTCCTCTCCGGCTGGCGGCTCCGGCAAGGCCGGCGACACGTCCGATGACATCTCCGGCTCCACGTCCGGTGACGCGGACGGTACCTCGGGCAGTCCGGGCGCGCGCTAGCGCATCTCCGGCCCGTCATTTCCGCGCATCCCATGGCTCCCCCCAACGGATCAGACCGCTTCCGCCGCCCACGGGCGGTGCGCTCCGGCGGCGCTTCCGCCCTGGCCGGGCGCTCCGCCGTGGCCTCCGGGCTTGCGGCGCGGCCGGAACACGTGGCGGCGGCCCTGCGCCGCAGGCCCGTGCTGCCGCCGTACTGGCGCGACCTGACCGTGCCCGTTCCCCCCGCCCAGAACGCGGCGCTGCCCGCGCCGCTGCCGCAGCTTCCGCCATGTGTCATGCATTGTCTGCCGCGCTGGCGGCTGGTGCTGGAGGCGCGCAACATCCCGTTCATGGCCGTGCGCCGGGGCGACCGGCAGCATCTTTTCGTGCCCGCGCTGTACGAACGTCTGGCCCGGCAGGAACTGCTGGCCGCCGAGGGCGAGGACGCCGCCGCCCGCGCCCGGCCGCCCGCGCCGCCCCCCGCCCCCCTGCGCGCCAACGCGCACCTGACCCTGCTGGGCCTGCTGCTGCTGGCCCTGTGGCACGGGGTGCGCATGGGCTGGTGGTGGGATATGAACCTGCCCCTGCCGGATCTGGACCCCGATGCGTGGCGCGACGCCGGGGCCATGGACGTCTATTACACGGTGGCGCGCGGGCAGTGGTACCGCGTGGTCACGGCCCTGACCCTGCACGCCGACAGCCCGCACCTGTTCGGCAACATCCTGTTCGGCAGCTTCTTCCTGATCCCCCTGTGCCGCCGCGTGGGCAGCGGGCCGGGCTGGCTGCTGACCATCCTGGCGGGGGCGGGCGGCAACGTGCTGAACGCGCTGGCGCGGCCCGCCTCGCACGTCAGCCTGGGCTTTTCCACGGCGCTGTTCGGCGCGGTGGGCGTGCTGTCCGGGCTGCTGGCCGTGGAAGGCGGCTGGAGCGGGTGGCGGCGCATGGTGGTGCCGCTGGC
>JALHHV010000317.1 GCA_022837365.1 Desulfovibrio sp.
TTCGCCACGCAACATCACGGGGGACGCCGCACGGCGTCCCCCGCCCGTTTTCCCGTCCGCGCCGCGCACGTCACGACCCGCGCGCGGCGCGTGACGTGTCCGAAACCGCTTGGCAGTGGGCGCGCTTCCGGCTAGCCTGTACCCATAACCCGCATCAGGGCCGGAGCGGCCGCGCCGCTCTTCTCCCGCGTACGGAAGGCGCGGGCCATTCGCGCCCGTCACGTCCGGTCCGTCTAAACAACCGCCGGAATGTGTCGATAAGCCGGGCAAGAGACACACTGTTTCCGGGGGTACCACATGCGTTTCAAGAGCATCTCCACGCAGATCACCGTCCTTACCGGCGGGCTGGTCATCTTCTTCATGTGCGCGTTCGTGTTCATCGCGTCCAACACCGCCTACGACGGCATGCTGCGCAGCGAGACGGCCAACATGGCCCAGGTGGGGCAGCAGATCGAAAAGGCGGCCGAAGACTTCGTGACCGGCAACCTCACCGCCGTGCGCGGGCTGACCCAGCAGAAGGCGCTGGCCAGCGGCGTGCTGTACGGCAGCGCCAGCCTGGTCATGAAGGACCAGCTGCAACAGACCCTGAAGGGCAACCCCCATTACGCGGCCATCCACGCGTTCGACGCCACGGGCAAGGTGCTCTACGGCTACACCGGGGACGGGCAGGAGATTTCCGGCAAGCCGCTGGACATGCCCGAAGTGCTCGCCGCCACCGGAGCGGGCAAGGAATTCATCGCCACCGTGCCGTTCAAGGGACCCAAGGGCAACGTGCTGTTCACCATCGCGGCCCCGGTGCTCAACGTCATGGGGCAGTCGGGCGGGGGCATCGCCATCACCCTGGACTGGTCCAGCTTCAGCGCCCGCTTCGTGGAAAGCGTGAAGTTCGGCGAACACGGCTATCCCTTCGTGCTGGACGGCGGCGGCAGGCTCATCTCGCACCCCGTGAAGGACCTGCTCTTCGCAGACATGAACAAGTACGAGTTCGTGCGCACCGTCATGGGGCAGCAGACCGTCCAGGTGGAATACCCGTGGGAGGGCAAGCCCAAGATTCTGGTCAGCCGCACCATGCCGCTCACCGGCTGGAAGATCTGTGCCTCTGCCTACGAGGACGACCTGGCCGCGGTGGCGCGCCAGCAGCGGGTGCTGCTGGCGGCGACGGGGCTGGTGGCCATCGTGGCCATGACCGGTTCCATCGTGCTGCTGACCCGCCGGGTGATCCTGGCTCCCATGAACCGCATCCGCCAGTTCGCCGGGCAGGTGGCCCAGGGCGACCTGCGCGCCGTCATGGACGGGGTCTACCGCTGCGAACTGGACGACCTGGCCACCTCCATCCGGTCCATGGTCGGGGAACTGAAGGAAAAGCTGGGCTTCTCGCAGAGCGTGCTGGATGCCATGGTGGTGCCCGTGCTGATCGTGGACCGCGAGGAGCGCACGGTGTTCACCAACAAGGCGTGCATGGACATGCTGGAGATCGACACCGACCCCAAGGCGCAGTATGGCCGCACCCTGGCCGAGGTGTTCTACAACGACCCCGGCCGCAAGACCGCCGTGGGCCGGGCCATGGACGAAAAGACCAGCATCAGGAACCTTGAGGTGGTCATCACCGGCCACAAGGGCGGCAAGGTGGACGTGCTGGCCAACGTCACCTACCTGCAGGACTACGACGGCAACGTCATCGGGGGGTTCTGCCTGTACATCGACACCACCGAGATGAAGCGCCAGGCCGCCATCATTGCCGAGCAGAACGAACGCATCGCCCGCGCCTCGGCCGAGGCCGACGACGTGGCCTCGCAACTGGCCGCCGCGTCGGAGCAGCTTTCGGCGCAGATCGAGCAGTCCTCGCGCGGGTCCGACATACAGCGGGAACGCACGGCCGAAGCGGCCACCGCCATGGAGGAAATGAACGCCAGCGTGCTGGAGGTGGCCCGCAACGCCGGAAGCGCGGCCGAACTGGCCGAAAAGGCCAAGGCCCGCGCCCAGGAAGGGGCCGGGGTGGTGGACGGCTCGGTGCGCACCATCCAGCATGCCCATGATCTGGCGTCGCACCTCAAGGCCGACATGGCCGAACTGGGCACCCAGGCCCAGGGCATCGGCCAGATCATGAACGTCATCGCCGACATCGCGGACCAGACCAACCTGCTGGCGCTGAACGCCGCCATCGAGGCGGCGAGGGCGGGCGACGCCGGGCGCGGATTCGCCGTGGTGGCCGACGAGGTGCGCAAGCTGGCCGAAAAGACCATGACCGCCACCAACGAGGTGGGCAGCGCCATCCGGGGCATCCAGGAAAGCGCGCGCAAGAACATCGACAACACCGAAAAGGCCACCGCCGCCATCGAGGAAGGCACGGGCATGGCCCGCCGCTCGGGCGACGTGCTGCGCGAGATCGTGGGCCTTGTGGAAAACACCGCCGACCAGGTGCGCTCCATCGCCACGGCGTCGGAGCAGCAGTCCGCCGCCAGCGAGGAAATCAACCGCTCCACGGACGAGATCACCCGCATCGCCGCCGAAACGGCCGAAGCCATGCGCCACTCGTCACAGGCGGTGGAGGACGTCTCGCGGCTGGCGTCGGACCTCAAGCGGATTATCGGAGACATGCACAGCTAGGGGCTGT
>JALHHV010000318.1 GCA_022837365.1 Desulfovibrio sp.
AAATCCTGTGGATGTTGCGGATGGGCCGCGCTGGGCGCGGCGACCTTTTCTTCCCCCGAAACGCGGGGCGGGTCAACAGGGGCAAACTGAACCTAACAACCAGACTCGTTTGACGAAATAAAACGGCCTGCCGTATAGTAGTGAACAGAAAATCATTAACCACCAACCAATCATCACTTTCTAATAAAAACTACAAAATTTCTGGGAACGCCATTGACGTTCCCAAAATGGGAGCATATAGAAAAGCCGTGAGAGTGATCGCCACCCGCACCCTAAATCGGTATGCCGAGACATATCCAGACGCAGCCAATGCCATCTACACGTGGCATCAGCTTATTAAACAAAGGGATTATGAGCATTTTTCCGATATTAAATCTACATTTAGGACGGCGGATTCTATCAAGGATGGCCGTGTTGTCTTCAACATCAGAGGCAACAACTATAGGCTCATCACCGACATAGACTACAAAAGACATGTTGTTCTGTGCATATGGTTTGGACGGCATAAGGAATATGACAAAATCAACGCTGCGGAGGTGACCTATGACGCTGCGTCCAATTAGGACAGAAGCAGAATATGAGGACGCTCACGCAGAGATTGCTACTCTGTGGGGTGCGGAACAGGGCACTGAAGATGGTGATCGCCTGGACGTCCTCCTTATTCTCGTTGAAGATTACGAACGAAAGAACCATCCGGTCCCAACCCCCGATCCTATTGAAGCGATTAAAATCATCATGGAAGATCGGGGCCTGACCAAAATGGACCTTATTCCTGCCATTGGTAGCAGGAGCAAGGTTTCTGAGGTCATGTCCAAGAAGCGCCCTTTGTCGTTAGCAATGATACGAGCGCTTCACGAGCAATTCAAAATCCCAGCAGAAATTCTTATTCAAGACCCCTTCATCTGCCTTGATGAGCCGGAGAAAACGGCTTGGTCTAAATTCCCACTTAAAGAAATCATCTCGCGAGGCTGGGCAAAAGCAAGAAAAACAAAAGATCATGCAGAAGAAATAGTCAGAGAATTCTTTAGCAATGCGGGTCTATCCCAAGAAGAGGCCTGTAACGCTTGCTTTCGAAGTGGCGTACGGAGAAATTCAAAAACAGATATTCTTGCCCAACAGGCGTGGCTTATCGGCGCGCGCATTGAAGCTGCACACATCAATCTCACCCACGCGTATCACCCCGACAATTTTGACGAAACAGCAATGCGAGAACTTGTTCGCCTAAGCGCACACCTGCACGGCCCACTAAAGGCGCAAGAATACCTCGCTAAAAAGGGAATCAGACTCGTCGCAGTCAGACACTTTAAACGGACATATGTCGATGGTGCAGTATTCTGGCTACGACACATGGAACCCGTAATTGCCTTGACCCTTCGGCACGACAGACTGGACAATTTTTGGTTCACCTTGTTGCATGAATGCAGCCACCTTGTCAGGGGTCACCTTGAAGACATCACCGACTGCATCATCGACGATTTGGACTTAGAGGCGCAAGACATCAAAGAAAAAGAAGCCGACACACTGGCGCGTGACATAGAAATTCCAACTAACGTATGGATGGAATCGGATGCGAAAAAGAAGCGCAGCAAAATCGCAGCCCGCGAACTGGCACGAGCGCTAGAAATACATCCAGCGATTGTTGCTGGACGCATCAGGTATCATACAAAAAACTACAAAATCCTAGCGCAAGAAATAGGAACTAGAGAGGTTCGGAAACACTTTTGGACTTCTACATAAAAAAACGTCTGCCTAGTTGTTGACGCAACTAGGCAGACAAAAAAGCGGCCAGAGAATTCCCCCTCTGACCCCCTTGCCGGATGGCTAGGGACTGCGATGGAAGAGCCTAATCTCTTCTCCTCGGCATCGTCAAGGACTCCTGGGGGCTTGGAGTAATCCATTGGACAACAGACAATTGTCCCGTCCTGGCTATGTCCTCGTTGGTTTTGCAAAATCTTATTTCAACAAAAAACTGGGGAAGCGTATTTACCCGAAATCGGGCAAGGCGTTCCCGATCTGGAGGAAGGCTGGCCATTCAGACCAGCATAGCCTTTTCATCCAGTAAACAAAACGGCCCCGCTATGCGGGGCTTCATTTTTGCTACCTCTCGCGGTGGGGGGGGGAGGGGCTCCCCCCCCACCACCATCTAAAAAACGGATTCCCGCAGCATCAAGGCTTCAAAACTTACTTCAGGCCTGCTTAACACTAATCGCTCACCTCAAGGCACGCCCTGCTGCACCCGTCGCCCACGCAGGGGATGGGGTAGTCGCCGTTGAAGCAGGCCAGGCAGTACTTTTCCGGGTGCGATACCGAACGCAGCAGCCCGTCGATGGACAGGTAATGCAGCGAATCCAGCCCGATGAACCGCTCGATCTCGGCAATGGAGTGGTTGGCCGCGATCAGTTCGCCCTTGGACGAAAAGTCGATGCCGTAGAAGCAGGGGTGCTTGATGGGCGGGCAACTGACGCGGAAGTGCACCTCCGCCGCGCCCAGTTCGCGCAGTTTCTTCACGCGGGTGCGGATGGTGGTGCCGCGCACGATGGAATCGTCCACGATGCAGATGCGCTTGCCCTTGATCATGCTCTTGACCGGGTTGATCTTCACCTGCACGTGAACGTGCGGCCCACGTAGTGGTTGCGGATCATGGCGTGCTCGTACGGCAGGCCCGACTGCTGGGCGAAGCCCACCGCACAGTAGATGCCCGAGTCGGGGAAGGGCATGATGAAGTCCACGTCCGGGGCCGATTCCAGGGCCAGCTGGCGGCCCATCTCCTTGCGGCACTGGTACACGTCCTCGCCGAACACGATGGAGTCGGGCCGGGCGAAGTAGACCAGTTCGAAGATGCACTGGCGCGTGGGCGGCTTGCTGTCCTCGTCCACCAGACTGAAGCTCTTCACGCTGTTGCCTTCGATGACCAGCATTTCGCCGGGGTCCAGCGGGCGGATGAATTCCGCCTCCATCAGGTCGAAGGCGCAGGTTTCGGACGCCAGCACCGGCGAACCGGCCAGGCGGCCCAGGGCCAGCGGGCGCATGCCGTGCGGGTCGCGCAGGGCGATGAGCTTGTCGTTGGCGAGGATGATCAGCGAATACGCGCCCTGCACCCGCTTGCACGCGGCCATGACGGCTTCCTCGAAGGTCTTGCCGTTCATGTTGTGCGCGATGAGGTGCACGAAGACCTCGCTGTCGATGGAGGTCTGGAAGATGGACCCCTTGCGCTCCAGTTCGTCGCGCAGTTCCACGGTGTTGGTCAGGTTGCCGTTGTGCGCGATGGCGATTTCCATGCCCTTGAAGCGCACCAGGAACGGCTGGGCGTTGCGGATGAGCGAGGCCCCGGTGGTGGAATAGCGGATGTGGCCGACGGCGATGTTGCCCTTCAGCTCCTTGCCCAGGTGCCGTTCGTTGAACACGTCGGGCACCAGGCCCATGCCCCGGTGTTCGCGCAGCTTCTGGCCGTCCCAGGTGACGATGCCCGCGCTCTCCTGCCCGCGATGTTGCAGGGCGTACAGGCCGAAGTATGCCATGCGCGCCGCTTCGGCGTGGTTGTAGATGCCGAAGATGCCGCAGTAGTGCTTGATCATGCTATACCTCGATGCAGACGGTCCGTTGCGCGCCCATTGTGGTCATGTCGTGGGCCACGCGCGTGGCCCAAAGCGCGGGACCGGGCCTTGGCCCGGTCCCGTTGTCGCTCGTCTAGTTGGTTCCGTAGTATTCCTGCAAGCTCTGCACGTTCACCCCGCAGCAGCGGCTGGCCCGGATGGCCTGGGCGATGGCCCTGGCCCCGGATACGGTGGTGCTGTAGGGCACCCCGTACATCAGCGTGGCCTGCCGGATGGACTTGGAGTCCTGCACGGTGCGCTTGCCCGAGGCGGTGTTGACCACCAGGGCGATTTCGCCGTTCTTGATGAAGTCCACGATGTTGGGCCGCCCCTCGTACACCTTGTGCACCGCCGTGGCGGGCACGCCGCCTTCGCGCAGCAGCTTGGCCGTGCCGCTGGTGGCCAGCACCTCGAAGCCGAGGTCGGCGTACATGCGGGCCACGTCCGTGATCAGCAGCTTGTCGCGGTCGTTGACCGAGATGAAGATCTTGCCGCCCTCGGGCAGGCGTTGCCCCCCGGCAAGCTGGCCCTTCAGATAGGCTTCCTCGAAGCTGGAGGCAATACCCATCACCTCGCCCGTGGACCGCATTTCGGGGCCGAGCAGGATGTCCACCCCCGGGAAGCGGTTGAACGGGAACACCGATTCCTTCACCGAGAAGTAGCCGGTGCGGCGCATGGACCACGGGTCCAGTTCCTTCAGCGTGGCCCCCAGCATGATCTGGGTGGCCAGGCGCGGCAGGGGGACCGCGGTGGCCTTGGACACGAAGGGCGCGGTGCGCGAGGCGCGCGGGTTCACTTCAAGGATGTAGATCAGCCCGTCCTTGACCGCGAACTGGATGTTCATCAGGCCCACCACGCGCAGTTCGCGCGCCAGTTCCACGGTCTGCCGGGCTATCTCGTTGACGATGGCCTCGGGCAGGGTGTGCGGCGGAATGACGCAGGCGGAGTCGCCGGAGTGGATGCCCGCCTCCTCGATGTGGATGCCCGCCTCCTCGATATGTTCCATGATGCCCGCCACGTACACGTCGGCGCCGTCGGACAGGGCGTCCACGTCCACTTCGGTGGCGCTTTCCAGGAACTTGTCGATGAGGATGGGGTGCTTGGGCTTCTCGCCCACAGAGGTGGCGAAGTATTCGGCAAGCTGCTCGTCGTCGTACACGATCTCCATGGCCCGGCCGCCCAGCACGTAGCTGGGCCGGACCACCACGGGAAAGCCAATGCGCCCGGCGGCGCAGCGCGCCTCGGGCAGGGACATGACCGTGGCGTTGGCGGGCTGGCGCAGGCCCAGCTTCTGCAACAGGGCCTGGAAGCGCTCGCGGTCCTCGGCGCGGTCGATGGAATCGGGCGAGGTGCCCAGGATTGGCACGCCCGCGCGCATCAGCGGCACGGCCAGGTTCAGCGGGGTCTGCCCGCCGAACTGCACCACCACCCCGTCGGGCTTCTCGACCTCGATGATGTTCATGACATCCTCGTAGGTCAACGGCTCGAAGTACAGGCGGTCCGAGGTGTCGTAGTCGGTGGAGACCGTTTCGGGGTTCGAGTTGACCATGATGGCCTGCACGCCCATTTCCTTCAGCGCGAACGAGGCGTGGCAGCAGCAGTAGTCGAACTCGATGCCCTGGCCGATGCGGTTGGGCCCGCCGCCCAGGATGATGACCTTCTTGCGCTCGTCAGGCGTGACCTCGCGGCCGGTCTCGTAGGTGGAGTAGTAGTAGGGGGTGTACGCCTCGAACTCGCTGGCGCAGGTGTCCACCAGATAGTAGGTGGGCGCGATGCCCATCTGGGTGCGCAGGGTGCGCACGTCCGATTCGGGGCGCTTCCACATTTCGGCCAGCTGGCGGTCGGAGAAGCCGTATTCCTTGGCGCGGCGCATCAGGGCCACCAGTTCCGCGTTGTCCACGGTCATGGCGTTGCCCAGGGCGAAGTCGCGCAGTTCGGCTTCCATGTCCACCAGGTCCTTCATCTGGCGCAGGAACCACGGGTCGATGGCGGTGGCCTCGTGGATTTCCTCCACGGTCATGCCGTCGAGCATGGCGTGGCGCACGTAGAAGATGCGGCGCGAGTTGGGCGTGCGCAGCTTGCGCATGATGTCCTCGCGCTCCGGCCCCTTGCAGCGGAAGCCGGACCCCAGGCCGGGCGCGCCCACTTCCAGCGAGCGCAGGCCCTTCTGCAACGATTCCTTGAAGGTGCGGCCGATGGACATGGCCTCGCCCACGCTCTTCATGGAGGTGGTCAGTTCGTCGCGCGCGCCGGGAAACTTCTCGAAGGTGAAGCGCGGAATCTTGGTGACGCAGTAGTCGATGGACGGCTCGAAGCTGGCCATGGTCTCGCGGGTGATGTCGTTGGGAATCTCGTCCAGCGTGTAGCCCACGGCCAGTTTGGCCGCGATCTTGGCGATGGGGAACCCGGTAGCCTTGGAGGCCAGCGCGGACGAACGCGACACGCGGGGGTTCATCTCGATGACCACCATGTCGCCGTTCTGCGGGTTGATGCCGAACTGCACGTTGGAGCCGCCCGTTTCCACGCCGATCTCGCGCATGATGGCGATGGAGGCGTCGCGCATCATCTGGTATTCGACGTCGCTCAGGGTCTGGGCCGGGGCCACGGTGATGGAGTCGCCCGTGTGCACGCCCATGGGGTCGAAGTTTTCGATGGAACAGATGATCACGCAGTTGTCGGCCTTGTCGCGCATGACCTCCATCTCGAATTCCTTCCAGCCCAGCACCGACTGCTCGATCATCACCTCGTGCTTGATGGAGGCGGCGAGCCCGCGCGCGGCGATCTCTTCCAGGTCCTCCATGTTGTAGGCGATGCCGCCGCCGGTGCCGCCCATGGTGAAGGCGGGGCGGATGATCAGCGGGAAGGGCATTTCCGCGCCCAGGCGGCGCACGTCTTCCATGGTGCGGGCAATGCCGCTGGCGGGCACCTTCAGGCCGATGTTGGCCATGGCCTCGCGGAACAGTTCGCGGCTTTCCGCCTTTTCGATGACCTGCTTGTTGGCCCCGATGAGTTCCACGCCGCATTCGTCCAGCACGCCCATGGCGGCGAGGGCCAGCGCGGTGTTCAGGCCGGTCTGGCCGCCCAGGGTGGGCAGCAGCGCGTCGGGCCGCTCCTTGCGGATGATGGCGGCCACCGTCTCGGGCTCGATGGGCTCGATGTAGGTGCGGTCGGCAAGACCGGGGTCGGTCATGATGGTGGCGGGGTTGGAGTTGACCAGCACCACCTCGTAGCCTTCTTCCTTCAGGGCCTTCACGGCCTGCGTGCCGGAATAGTCGAATTCGCACGCCTGCCCGATGACGATCGGGCCGGAACCGATGACCATGATCCGCTTCAAATCGGTGCGTTTGGGCATTGGACTCTGTCTGGTAACAGGGTTGCCCCGCAGGGGCGGGAAAGAAGAGGGCTGCCGGGACAAAGGCGGGGGGAGTGTGCGGGGCGTTCCGGCGCGGCGAGGCGCGGACATGAGCCCACGCGCCGTCAGCAATCCGGCTCTTATATCGTGCGCCCCGGCGCTTGGCAAGACGCGCGGGGGCGTCCGCCGGGGCCGGGACTCCGCTTTTTGACATTGATGGGAAACGGCGGCGCGAAAATCCCCCCGGCACCCCGCTGCCGCCCCACTGCCGGCATGCCGGACGCGCCGCCACTTGCGCCCCACGGCCCGCCAATGCTACCGCATTGCCTTCACGAGGCCCCCAAGCGATACGCCACGGGCGGCACGGTTGAAACGGGCGAAACGGCCCCGGCGGGCGTTTTCCGAATTTGTCACGGCCCGTTGCCCAAGGATTGTCTCTAAATTAGGATTTTCGTTCGTTGGCAAGGAAAACGAACCTGCCATGAGGGAGTATACTCTTATCGTATTCGACCGACATGGCAGGCGAAGTTTGACGAAGCCAACGGGCGAAAGGCCAATTTAGACACTGTTCACCAGAACACGAGGGACAGAAACATGCTCGCGATCCTCGACTACAAGGCAGGCAACCAGACCAGCGTGCGCCGTGCGCTGGATCACCTGGGCATTCCCTGCGTCATCACGGCGGACCCGGCGGTCATCGCCGGGGCGCACGGGGTGATCTTTCCGGGCGTGGGCGCGGCCGGGCAGGCCATGAACGTCCTCAAGGACCAGGTGCAGGCGGGCAAGCCGCTGCTGGGCATCTGCGTGGGCTGCCAGATCATGCTGGACTACAGCCAGGAAAACGACACCAAGGCCCTGGGCATCGTGCCCGGCGAATGCCGCCTGTTCAACGCCGCCTGGACGGAAGAGGACGGCGCCCCCATCCGCGTGCCGCACATGGGCTGGAACCGCATCGTCCAGAAGCGCCCCTGCGAACTGCTGAAGGGCATCGAGCCGGAAGCCGAATTCTACTTCGTGCACAGCTACTACCCCGCCCCGCCGGACGACTACGTCATCGCCACGTGCACCTACGGCGAGGAATTCTGCGCCATCCACGGCGGCCCCGGCCTGTGGGCCGTGCAGTTCCACCCGGAAAAGAGCGGCCGCCCCGGCCTTGCCTTGCTGCGCAACTTCCACGCCTACTGCAAGGAGGCCAGCCGTGCTTAGCAAGCGCATCATCCCCTGCCTGGACGTCCGCAACGGCCGCCTGACCAAGGGCGTGAAGTTCGAGGGCAACGTGGACATCGGCGACCCGGTGGAAACCGCCCGCCGC
Organism: Desulfovibrio sp.; assembly: GCA_022837365.1. Lineage (GTDB taxonomy): Bacteria > Desulfobacterota > Desulfovibrionia > Desulfovibrionales > Desulfovibrionaceae > Cupidesulfovibrio. The sequence continues at coordinate 8,258 of JALHHV010000318.1, forward strand.
TACTACGAACAGGGCGCGGACGAGATCGTGTTCTACGACATCACCGCCTCGCACGAGGACCGGGGCATCTTTCTCGACGTGGTCGAGCGGGTGGCCTCGGCGATCTTCATTCCGTTCTCGGTGGGCGGCGGCATCAACACCGTGGAGGACATGCGGGCCGTGCTGGTGGCCGGGGCCGAGAAGGTCTCCGTGAACTCCGGCGCGGTGAAGAACCCGGACATCATCAGCCGGGGCGCGGCGGCCTTCGGGTCGCAGGCCATCGTGGTGGGCATGGACGTAAAGCAGGTGGAAAAGTCCGGGACCATCCCCTCGGGCTACGAGATCGTCATCCACGGCGGCCGCAAGTACATGGGCATGGACGCCATCGAGTGGGCCAAAACCTGTGAAGCGCTGGGGGCCGGGGAACTGTGCGTCAA
>JALHHV010000008.1:0-17173 GCA_022837365.1 Desulfovibrio sp.
GCCTTCATGGCGGAAATCGAAACCCTGCTCGAAGGCGAGCGGATAGGGCAGTTCGTGTCGCAACTGGCGTGAGGGCGTTCTCCAAATAGTCTTTTCGCGCGTTGGCTTCCGACCAGAAGGGCGCAATGCGTGGCCGCACGACTCGCGCTGCGCGCTTGCCTAACGGCTGCCGCGCGCCCTCATGGCGGGTTCGTTCTCCTTGCCAGCGAACGAAAATCCTGCCTTGGAGAAAGCCCTCGGCACCGCGCGGAATGCGCGGGGGCAGCCAATGCCCATTGCAACAGTGCCCTTTCCCGACCTGATCTTTTCTGCACAGTCTTTTTTTTCCCGGAGCATGCGTGACACGCAACTGGATATTCCGCCCGGAGCCGGAGGCGGCAACGCCGCCGTTCGCGGCTTGGGCAGAGCGGCTGGAAGTATCGGAACTCATCGTGCGGCTGCTGTGGCGGCGCGGGGTGGGGTCCGTGGACGACATGGCCCTGTACCTTTCGCCCAACCTGCGGCACCTGGCCCCGCTGGCCCAGTGGCCGGGGCTGGAGCAGGCGGCCAGCACCCTGAGTTGCTGGCCGGGCTGCCGTTCGCCGTGTGGGGCGACTATGACGTGGACGGGGTGACCTCCACGGCGCTGGTCAAGGGCGTGCTGGCCCACCACGGCATCGAGACGGCGCACCACATCCCGGACCGGCGCGAGGAAGGCTACGGCCTGAACGTGGCGTGGGTGGAGCGGCTGGCGGCGCAGGGCGTGCGCCTGCTGCTGACCGTGGATTGCGGCATCTCGGACGTGGAGCCGGTGCGCCGGGCGCGCGAACTGGGCATGACGGTGGTGGTGTCCGACCACCACATGCCGCCCGAGGGCTTGCCCGAGGCCGACGCCATCTGCAATCCGCGTCTGGCGGAATGCCCGTGCCCGGCCCTGGCCGGGGTGGGGGTGAGCTTTCTGGTCATGGCGGCGGTGAACGCGGCCCTGGCCGAACGCACCGGCAAAAAGGCCGACATGCGCGACTTCCTCGACCTGGTGGCGCTGGGCACGCTGGCCGACGTGGTGAGCCTGCACGGGCAGAACCGCATCCTGGTCAAGAACGGCCTGCTGAAAATCGCCGAGGCCCGGCGGCCCGGCATGGCCGCGCTGAAGACGGTGAGCGGATACAACCCCTCGGCCGCCATCGGGGCGGGGCAGGTGGTGTTCGGCCTTGCGCCGCGCATCAACGCGGCGGGGCGCATGGGCAAGGCGGAACTGGCCCTGCAACTGCTGCTGACCGGCGACCACGCCGAGGCGGCCCGGCTGGCCCAGGAACTGGACGCGGAGAACGCCCGGCGCCGGGCCGAGGAAGACCGCATCCTCGACGCCGCCAAAAAGCAGGCCGAAGGGCAGTTGCACCGCGTGGGCCTTGTGCTGCACGGCGACGACTGGCACCCCGGCGTCATCGGCATCGTGGCCTCGCGCATGGTGGACGAGTTCTACCGGCCCACGCTGATCCTGAGCCGCGACGGCGAATCCATGAAGGGCTCCGGCCGCTCGGTGGCGGAATTCGACCTGCACGCCGGGCTGACCCGCTGCGCCGACCTGTTCACCAATTTCGGCGGGCACCATCAGGCGGCGGGCATGAGCATGGCCGCCAGCCACGTGGAAACCCTGCGCGAACGGTTCGACGCCGTGGTGCGCGCGGAACTGGGCGACACGCCGCTGACCCCGCGCCTGAAGCTGGACGGCGAACTGGGCTTCGCCCTGGCCGGGGATTTCACCCTGCTCAAGGAACTGGAAATGCTCCAGCCGTTCGGCATGGGCAACGCCGAGCCGGTGTTCGCCTCGCCGCCGGTGCTGGTGCGCGACCTGCGCCGCTTCGGCCCCGCGCGCGACCACGTGGAACTGCAACTGACCGACGAGAGTTGCGGCATCACCCTGCGCGCCAAGGCGTGGCGGCAGTCGGACCAGTTTCCGGACAGCCTGCGCGGCACGCGGCTGCGCCTGGCCTACACCCCGCGCATCGACCGTTACAACGGCGCGGCGTCGGTGGATTTGCGCATCAAGGACTGGAAGGCGGAATAGGGGACGGCGGCGCTTCATGCCGCCCGCGCGGCGGTCCGCCCCGTTGCCCTTCTGCCCGCGCGTGGCTATCGTCTTCGTGCGGCACGGGATTTCCCTGCCGCCGCTTTTCGCTGGAGCCATGCATGGACGAGAACCCACACCCACAGGACGGCGGAACGCCGCCACCGGACGCAGGCCGCACCGGAAACGGCGCGGCCGGTGCGCGTTGCAACGGCCGCTCCCCTCTGGATCGCCTGTGGCGGACCGTGCGGCTGTACCGGCTGCGGCTGGTGCGGCTGCCGTCCACGCCGCACCGCATCGCGTTGGGCGTGGGCCTGGGCATGCTCATCGGCTCCATTCCGCTGATTCCCTCGCAGATGCTGCTGGCGGGCGTGGTGGCCTGGCTGCTGCGGGCCAGCCCCGCGGCGGCGGTCATCGCCACGCTGTATTCCAATCCGGTCACCTTCGGGCCGCTGTACGCCATCTTCTTCGCCATCGGGTCGTTCCTGCTGCCCGGCATGCACGTGGCCTTGCCCGACGACCTCGCCAATCTCACCTCGCTGCTGTCCATGGGCTGGGACGTGTACCTTGTGCTGTGCGCGGGCGGGATGGTGTTCGGGGCGGTGGCCGGGGTGGCGGCCTATGTGGTCACCCTGCGCATGGTGGCCGCCTACCAGCAGCGGCGGATGCGCTGGCGCACCGGGGCCAGGAACGCCCCGCCCGTGGTGATGGGCTGCACGCCGTCCGAAGGGGGCGACGGGTGCGAACCGGATGGCATCGTGAATGGCGCCGGACGGCCGGATGCCGGGCACGGGGCATCCGGGCCACGGGACGCGCGCGGGTAACGCTGTGGCGGTGTCCGCCGTTGGTGGCGGGCACGGCGAAAGGCGGGCGGATGGGCTCAGGAATCGGGGCGGTACGCGGTGCGTGCCGCCTCTTGCAGTTCCGGGGGCAGCAGGTACAGCCACGGCGGGGGGCAGGACGCGTCGAAGTCCGGCAGTTCGATGCGGGCGTGGTGCAGGAACAGCGTGGATTCGGCGGGCTGTTGTTCCGGTTTCGCTCCGGGGAGCTGCGGCCCGGCGGCATCGGGACCGCCGTAGCGCGCATCCCCCACGATGGGGTGCCCCAGCGCGGCGAGGTGGGCGCGAATCTGGTGCCGCGCGCCCTTGCGGATGACGCAGCGCACCAGCGTGCAGGGTGCGCCCGTAGCGGTCATGACCCCCAGCGGCGTGACCTCGGTATGGCGCAACGGGTCGGGGGTGTCGCCGGGCAGGACGCGGGTGGTGGCCCGGTTGGCCGTGTCCAGCGCGCGGCGCACCGTCACCGGGTGCTCCAGCACCCCGTGCGCCAGGGCAAGGTAGGTCTTGGCCGTCCGCCCGGAATTTTCGGCCGCGTGGAAGTGGCCGGCGGCCTGCGGGGTGTGCGCGGCCAGCAGGATGCCCGAGGTGGGACCGTCCAGCCGGTTGAGCAGGCGCGGAACGCCGGTGGCGTCCTGCGGGCCGGGTGCGCCGATAAGGCCGGGCAGCAGCGCTTCCACGCTGGGGGCGGCGCTGCCCGCGATGGCGGCGGAATGCAGCCCGCCGGGTTTGTACAGCGCCACGAGGCCATGGGCCTCGGCCAGCACGCGCGGTGCGTCGGCGGGGGCCGTCGGGGTGAGGTTTCGCACCGTGTCATGCGCTTGGCCCGGCGTCGCAATCAGCGGGCGCAGTTCCACCAACTGTCCGGCCTGCACGCATGCGCCCGGCGGGGCGGGGCGGCCGTCCAGCAGTACGGCGTGGGTCTGCCACAGGCGGCGGCGTGCACGCAGCCCCGCGTCAGGGGGAAGGGGGGCGGGCATGCCCGGCGGCAGATCCAGCAGGGGCAGCAGCCGGGCCAGGGCGGCATCCAGCCGCGCGCCGTGGTCTTCGGGCAGGATGCGGGCCGACGCGGCATGAGGCGCGGCATGCGGGGGCGCGATGTGGGGAGAGGCGTGGGAAGGGGGAACTGGTGGGGCGCTCATGCTCGGCAGCCTGCAAGGGGGGGGAGGGGCGTGGGCCTTCGCCGCATCCGCCGCCTCCGCGTGGCGTTCAGCGTTGGGCGGCGGACTCCGCCAAAGCCCGTTCCGCCGTGGACATGGCGCCCACGCGCAGGGGCACGGCCACCCGGAAGGCGGCGCCGCTGCCGGGCTCGCTTTCCACCCACACCCGGCCGCCGTGCGCGGTGACGATGCGCTTGACGATGGTCAGCCCAAGGCCAGTGCTGGCCTCGCCCGCCGTGGGCCTGGCGCTCAGCTTTTCGAACGAGAGGAACATGCGCTCGCGCTCCTCGGGCAGGATGCCGGGGCCTTCGTCCGCCACCTCGAACACCGCCTCTGCGCCGTGGACGCGCACGGCCACGGTGATGCACGTCTGCGGCGGGGTGAACTTCACCGCGTTGCTCAGCAGGTTGTCGAACACCTGGGCCATGCGGCGCGGGTCGAACATGCACTGTGCGTGCTCGAAGTGCTTGTCGATGCGGATGTTCTTGGCGCCCGCCGCCAGAGAGGCGAAGGACAGCCGTTCCGCCGCCAGCACGGCCAGGTCGCCGGGTTGCAGCACCAGGTCCAGCCGGCCGCTCTCGATGACGGTGACGTCCAGCAGGTCGTTGACCAGTTGGAGCATTTCGTTGCTGGCCTGGTGCATGGTGCCCAGCACGCTGTGCTGGTCCTCGGTCAGCGGGCCCAGCACCCCGTCCAGCAACAGGCGGCTGAACCCCCGGATGCCGTTGATGGGGTTGCGCAGGTCGTGCGCGGCCATGCCCAGGAAGCGGTTCTTGACGTCGTTCAGTTCCACCAGGGTGCGCGCGCGTTCCACCGTCTCCACGTTCTGGAGCACCCGGCAGTACAGTTCCTCGCGCAGGAAGGGCTTGGTGATGAAGTCGTCGGCGCCGTTCTTGATGAATTCGACGGTGAGCGGGCGTTCGGCGTGCACGGAAACGCCCATGATCGACAAGGTCTCGCGCGGGTAGCGTTCGCGGATGCGGCGGGTCAGTTCCAGCCCGTCCATGTCGGGCATCATGAAGTCGGTGATCACCAGCATCACGTCGGGGTTGCGCTCCAGCACGCGCAGGGCCGTGGGGCCGCCGGACGCCTCGTACACTTGGAACATGTAGCGGCGCAGCTCTTCCTTCATGAAGGTGCGCATGGAGGGCGAATCGTCCACCACCAGTATCTTGGCCGAGCGGTTGCGGTGCAGCCGGGCCACGGCGCGCACCACGTTGTCCACGGCGCGCTCGTCCTTGATGATGTAGTCGATGACGTCCTTGGAAAGGATGTAGCGGCGCGTGGTGTCGTCCAGGCGCGAGGTGAACACCAGCGAAGGCACCTTGCGGGTGCGCGCATGGTCCACCACTTCGCCGTCGGGGGCATCGGGCAGGGTAAGGTCGAGAATGGCAAGGAACAGGTTGGGGCCCTGTTCGTCCATGATGCGGACGGCCTCCGCGCACGTGCCTGCCGTGACCACGGAAAATCCGAGGCGTTCGGCGATGCGCGTGCGCAGTTCGTCCGCGCTGGCGCGGCTGTCCTCGACGATGAGGATGAGCGGATGCGTCATGTTGCTCCGTGCGGGCGTGCTGGCTTGCCGGTCCCGCGGACGGGAACGGCCAGGGAAGGGTGCGCCATTTCACACGGATTTGCAAGCATCCACGGAAGGGCCGGACGGCATGGTCCGGACGGCATGGTCGGGGCGGCATGGTCGGAGGGGGGGGCGCGTCCCTGCGCCCCGCGTGCTGTCCGGCGGTGCCGCCGCGCGCGGCGACCGCCGGTCCTTCATGAACCGCCTTTGCCGCCGGTCTCCTCCGGGTGCGGCGTGAGCTGGTACCCCATCTCGTGGGCCATGTATTCCAGCGCGGCCACGTCGCGCGTCACCCGCATGATCTCCAGCAGGGTGTCCGCGCCCAGCTTGGCGCTGTGGTCGTGCGGATTCAGTTCCCGCATCATGGTGGGATAGGGCTTGCCGATCTGCTGGGCGACCCACTTGGACCGCCGCGCCCCAAGGACGGCGCTCTGGGTGATGCTGGTCACGCTTCTGCGCATGGGCGTACCTCCTGCCTGCGGTGTCTGGGAACCGGCGCGCCGTTGCGGCGCGCGGAGGGCACTGGACCATGATATCGCAGAAACCATGAAGAGGCAGGGTTGTAAACGTGGTGATACGGTATTTTGGGCGTTGAGCGTGACAGTATTTTCGTGGTAGTGTACCCGCAAATTGATGTAGGGTGATACTTCATCAGGTGGGGGTTGTGCGCTTGTACGGCGGGATGTCACTGCATGGCGCGGGTGTGGGCCGCGTCGGCCCCGCATGCCGGAGCGGCAAGGCCGCCGGAGCCGGGGCGCGGAAGGGCGGATCGCCAGGCATGCCGGGCGGGTACGGGCGGCGGGCAAGGCCCGGCGCAAACATCGGGCAGGCCGTCGGCGCCACTGCGCACGGCGGCGGGGCATGGGGTGGAAGCATGGACAACGGGCGGAAGGTGTTCATTGCCGCGCATCAGCCGCTGATGCGCGAAGGGCTGAAGGTGCTGCTGCGCGGGGTGGACGGGGTGCGCGTGTGCGGCGAGGCGCCGGACGGGCGCGCCGCGCTGGAAGGGTGTGAACGCCTGGGGGCGGACCTGGCCGTCATCGAGTGCGGGCTGCCCCTGCTGGACGGGGTGTGCGTGATGCGCCTGCTGAAGCGCCGCCATCCGGCCCGGCGGGTGCTGGCCATCGGCGGGGACGACCCGGCCATGCTGCGCCCCGCGCTGGACGCGGGGGCCGACGGCTACCTGCTGCCGGAAGCGAGCGCGGAGGAAGTGCGGCTTGCGGTGCGCGCCGTGCTGGCGGGCGGGGGGTGGCTTTCGCCGTGGGCCGCGCGCGAGGTGCTGCGCGACAGGCGCGACGCCGCCGGGGCCGAACCGGCGGGACGGGAGCGCGATGCGCTGACCCTGCTGACCCCGCGCGAGCGCGAGGTGCTGCATCTGGTGGCCGAAGGCTACCGCAACCGCGAGATTGCCGGGTTGCTGGTGGTCAGCGACAGGACCGTGGAAAAGCATCGGGCCAACCTGTTCCGCAAGCTGTCGCTGCATTCGCAGTCCGATGCCAGGGCATGGGCCGAGGCGCGCGGTTTCGCGCTACGGCCGAGGCCGCGCGGCGAACGGCCGGGACTGGGCTGAGACGGGTTGGGCTGAGCCGGGCTGGACCGGACTGGATTGGGCCGGGCGGGGCTGGGCGGGGGCGTCAGTCCTTGCCGCCCCCGTGCATCATGCGGATGTCCATGATGTCCTTGGCCGGGTAGACGCCGCTGGGGCAGGCCCGGCTGCATGCCAGGTGGCGGCGGCAGTGGCGCTCGCCGTGCGGTCCCTTGCCGATGTGCAGCAGTTCTTCGCGCCGTTCGGGCTGGCGGGCCAGTTCGCGGTTCAGGGCGGCCAGCGGGGCGGGGCCCATGAACCCGCTCCCCTGCGGGGCGGCGGGGGCTTCCTGGTCCCGCGCGGGCTGACCGGCCGCCTGCGATGCCGCCGGATGCGCGCCGTCCTGCCCGCCGCGCCGGGGTTCCGGCGGGGGCGTGTCGTCGGTGCCGTTGCTCACCGGGCAGGCGGACATGCACGCCCCGCATTCGATACAGTTCTCCAGCCGGGTGTAGCGGGCCACCCCGTGCGGCACCCCGGTGGAGGCCCTTTCCACGGGGCGCACGTAGCCCCAGTCCGGGTCGATGTGGGCGAACATGGGGCGCATGTCCACCATCAGGTCGCCCAGCACGGGCAGCGAGCGCAGCGGTTCCAGGGTCACCACGTCGGCGCCTAGGGCCAGCATGGGGGTGATGCAGGCCAGCCGTTCGCGCCCGTTGATGCGCATGGCGCAGGTGCCGCAACTGGAATGGTGGCACGAGTGGCGGTAGACCAGCGTGGGGTCGGTCTCCACGCGGATGCGGTCCAGCACGTCCAGCACGGAATCCTCGGGCCGCACCGGCAGCCGGAAGTCGTCGAAGCGGGCGTTGCTGCCGCCGGGGCCGCTGCGCTGCACCCGCACCGTGAGCGTGCGCGGCTGCCGCGGGGCGGGGGCGGATTCGGGCGTTGCGGCCGGGGTTTCGGGCGCGGTCTTTGCGGCGTCGCTCATGGGGTCAGCTCCTGTAGAAGGCCCGCGCGGGCAGCAGGGGCGTTTCGCGCGTGCGGCACGGCGCGTCGCGCCCGGTGAGGCGGCAGATGATGTCGGCGGTCTTTTCGGCCATGGCGCGCAGGGTCATGCCCTTGCCGCCGATGATGGACAGGAGGCCGGACACGTTGTCGCGCGCGCCGTGGTCGTAGCAGTCGAAGGTGCGGCTGATCTCCTGAGGCCGCGCGGCGCCGGCGTTGCCGATGAGCGGCCGCGCGGCGGACCACGCCGAGCGGATGGGAGCCCCGGCGCAGGCGGGCACCATTTCCGAGCACAGGCGCACCATGCGCTCCACGTGGTCGGGGGGGATGTCCAGATGGTCCGGGTCGTCGGTGAGCCACATGGAGGTGCCCAGCACCGAAAGGCGGCGCTGCGGCACGATGATGTCGCCCTCGCTGGCCTTGCGCATGCGGTTGACCACCATGTTGGTCACCCGGCCCTCGATGGCCACCAGCACCCCCGGCCCCGGCTGGATGGGCACGTGCACGCCCGCCAGCGCCGCCACCTTGCCAGCCCACGCCCCGGCGGCGTTGACCACCAGGTCGGCCGGGGCCGACCATTCGCGGCCGCGCGAGCCGTCGGCGTCCTCGGTCAGGCCGCGCAGGCGCAGGCCGCGCACCGCGCCGTCCCGCACGTCGATGCCGACCACTTCCGTGAAATTGTGGGCCGTGGCCCCGCCCGCGCGGGCCGTGGCCAGGAAGGGCAGGGCCAGCCGCCATGCGTCGAAGGTGGCGTCCGGCACCTGCATGGCCGCCAGCACCCCGTCGGTCAGGCCGGGCTCCAGCCTGCGGGCCTGCTCCGGCGTGTAGTCGCGCGTGGGAATGGACGCGGCGGCGCAGGCGTCCTTCAGCCGCTGGCGGTAGGCCATGTCCTCGTCGTCCAGGGCCACGAACAGCCCTTCGTTCTGTTCCATGGCCTGCGGCGCCAGGCGGCGCAGGATCATGTTTTCCTCGATGCATTCGCGCGCGGCTTCGGGATCGTGCACCGCGTAGCGGGCGCCGCTGTGCAGCAGGCCGTGGTGGCGGCCGGTGGCCCCGCTGAAGAATTCGCCCCGCTCGTAGATGGCGACGGAAAAGCCGCGCAGGATCAGGTCGTGCGCGAGAGCCGCGGCCGTGCCGCCTCCGCCGATGATGGCGATGTGTTCCATGCGTGCTCCGCTGTGAGTGTGCTGTCGCCCCGGCCGTGCCCCCTCCGCGTTCCTGAGGTCGGGCCGTGGACGCCGGACCATGTACCTCCCTAGCATGGATGCGGGGCGATGGTACAGTGCGCGGGCATGATTGGTGAAAAAATCTGGCCCCGGAGCGGAAAAACGGGGCGGAACCCAGACGGGGCGCAGATCAGGGGCCGTTTCCAGGCCGTGGCCGTCCCGGCGCTTTACAAGCGGGGGCGGGCGGGGTAGCCAGAGTTCTCCCCACGCGACGGTCCGGATTCGGCGTGGCGGGCGGCCTGCCCGGCCTGTCTGGCCGGGACGTGCGCCACGCGCCCCGCCCGTCGCCCGTTTTCCGCGCAACCGGTTGCCCGTCTTTCGCAAGGAGCCGCCATGCATAGCAAAGAAACCGCCCTTGTGGTCCTGTCCGGCGGGCAGGACTCCGCAACGTGCCTGGGCTGGGCGCTGGAGCGTTTCGGCCGGGTGTCCACCATCGGCTTTCACTACGGCCAGCGCCACACCGTGGAAATGGACTGCCGCCTGCGCCTCATGGACGAGGTGCGCCGCCTTTCCCCCGGCTGGAGCGAGCGCCTTGCCGACGACACCACCGTGGAACTGGCCCTGTTCCGCGAACTGGGCAGCACCGCGCTGACCCACGACGTGGCCATAGAGATGGGCCGCAACGGTTTGCCCACCACCTTCGTGCCGGGCCGCAACCTGGTGTTCCTGACGGCGGCGGCCGCGCATGCCTACCGGCAGGGCATCCGGCACATCATCATCGGCGTGTGCGAGACCGACTATTCCGGCTACCCCGATTGCCGCGACGACACCATCAAGGCCATGCAGGTGGCCCTGAACCTGGGCATGGAATCGCGCTTCGTGCTGCACACCCCGCTGATGTGGCTGACCAAGGGCGCCACGTGGGAACTGGCCCGGCAGGTGGGCGGCGACGCCTTCGTCGAGGTGGTGCTGGAGCACACCCACACCTGCTACAAGGGCGTGCGCGCCACCCGCCATCCGTGGGGCTATGGCTGCGGCGACTGCCCGGCCTGCGACCTGCGCCGCCAGGGCTGGGCCGACTACCTGCGCAGCTGTTCCGGCGGCGGGTGCTGATGGCCTACCGGATCAAGGAAATCTTTCACTCGTTGCAGGGCGAGGGCGTGCACGCCGGGCGGGCCGCCGTGTTCTGCCGTTTTTCCGGCTGCAACCTGTGGACCGGACGCGAGCGGGACCGACAGGACGCCGCGTGCCGCTTCTGCGATACCGACTTCACGGGCACCGACGGCCCCGGCGGGGGCGTGTTCGAGGGTGCCAGGCAACTGGCCTCGGCCATCCTTGCCGCCTTTCCGTATGCACTGGACGGGGACGGCTGGCTGCCCTATGTGGTGTTCACCGGCGGCGAACCCGCCCTGCAACTGACCACGGAACTGCTGGACGCCCTGCACGCGCGCGGCTGCCAGTGCGGCGTGGAGACCAACGGCACCCTGCCCCTGCCCGGCGGGCTGGACTGGGTGACGGTAAGCCCCAAGGCGGGCACGCGCCTTGCCGTGACGCGGGGCGACGAACTGAAGCTGGTCTGGCCTCAGGAAGGGCTGGACCCCGCCGGTTTCGCGGGGCTGGATTTTGACCATTTCATCCTGCAACCGCGCGACGAGGCGGGGGCGGATACGGAAGGCAACGCCGCCCACGTGGCCGCCTGCGTGCGCTACTGTCTGGCCCATCCGCGCTGGCGGCTGGGGTTGCAGACGCACAAGTTTCTGGGCATCCGCTAGGGCACCGCGCGGCCCCGCCATCGCCCGCGCCGCGCGCACCGGGCCGCATTTACATGACAGACACCACGCCGTGCCCGCACGGCCGACACACAGGCAGGACGGCAATGGACATCTTCGTGACACTGAACTTCGACGCGGCGCACCGGCTGCCGTGCGTGCCGCAGGGGCACAAGTGCGGCAACCTGCACGGCCACACCTTCACCGTGGAGGTGCACGCGCGCGGCCCTGTGGGCAACGATACCGGCTGGGTGATGGACTTCGGCGACCTGAAGCGGCTGGCCAAACCGGTCATCGACCGGCTGGACCATGCCTACCTCAACGACATTCCCGGACTGGAGAACCCCACCAGCGAATGCATCGCCCGCTGGCTGTGGCGCGAACTGAAGCCCGGCCTGCCGCAGCTGTGCCGTCTGGTGGTGCGCGAGAGTCCCACCTCCGGCGCGGTGTACGAAGGGGAGGGCGGGGCGGCCTAGGGGCTGTTTCTAACTTGTCCTTTCGCCCGTTGGCGTCGTCAAACTTCGCCTGCCATGGCCTTGCTGTCCTTATCCGTAAGACTCGCGCTGCGCGCTCGCCTAACGGCTAAGGCTCGGTCGAATACGATAAGAGCGCGCTGCGGTCCTCTCCCGTAAGGTTCGCAGGCTCACCTAAGGAGAGAGGCATACTCCCTCATGGCAGGCTTGTTTTCCTTGCCAACGAACGAAAATCCTAAGTTAGAAACAGTCCCTGGCATCGCTAATCCCGCCATATCCGCCAGCGCCGTGGAACATGCTGGATTCGAGGCATGGAAACGAAAAGGGGGCACCCCGTACGGGGTGCCCCTTTTCGCGTGCCGTGCCGTGCCGGTCGGTGTGGCCGGTTTCGCCGGGGCATCAGCCCTGCTTGTCGGCCACTTCGCGCGGGGCGGCCTTCTTGCCGGGCACGGGCGTCTTGTCCGCCGTGGATCTGGTGGCGGAGGACTTCTTCCTGACGGCCTTGGGAGCCGGTTCCTGCTCTTCCGCCCTGGCCACGGCCTTGCGGTCGGCCTGCTTGACCGGGAGGGCCGGGGTGGCCTGCGCGGTGGCCTTGGTGGTCTTGGCGGCCTTGGACGCCGTGGTCTTGGCCTTGGTCGCGGCCTTGTCCTTGCCGGGGGCCTGGGCCGTCTTTTGCGCGGCCTTGGCGGGGGCGGCCTTTTCCGCCGTGACCGTGGCCTTCTTCTTTTTGGACGAGGACTTCTTCTGCGCCGGGGCGGCCTTTTCCGCCGTGGCCGTGGTCTTGGCGGCGGCCACCGCCGTCTTGCGCGCCTTGCCCGTCTTGGCGGACTTGCGCAGTTCCGCGTAGGCCTCGCTGTTGGTCTTGTGCAGGTTCAGGGCGTAGTCCGCGGGCTTCATGTCCGCCAGCAGCGAAGCGACGCTCTTGCCGCCGCCGGAGGCGGAGCGGAAGCCCGCCTCCACCAGCCGGTTCACTTCCTGGGCGCGGGCCTGGGTGGTTTCCGCGCCCAGCACCACGGCCAGCAGGCGGGTCTTGCCGCGCTTCACCGTGGAGATGAGATTGTAGCCGGAGGCGAACACCCAGCCCGTCTTGAGGCCGTCGGCCCCCTCGCAGTTGCCGAGCAGGGGGTTCTTGTTGGTGGTGATGACCTTGTTGTGCTTGATGTACCGGGTGGAGTGGTAGCGCAGGGCTTCTGGGTACTGGGCAAGGTAGGCGCGGGAAAGGGTCAGCATGTCGCGGGCGGTGGTGTGCTGACCGGCGGCGGGCAGGCCGTGCGGGTTGCGGAACACGCTGTTCTTCATGCCCAGCGCCTTGGCCTTGGCGTTCATCATCTGCACGAAGTTGTCCACGCTGCCGCCGATGTGCTCGGCTGTGGCCACGCTGGCGTCGTTGCCGGAGGAAACGGCCATGCCTTCCAGCAGTTCGTTCAGGGGCAGGGTTTCGCCCTGCTTCAGGAACATGCGCGAACCGCCGGTGGAGAAGGCGCGGCGGCTGACCTTGACGGTGTCCTTCAAGGAAGCCTTGCCCGCGCGCACCTGGTCCAGCGCCACGTACATAGACAGCACCTTGGTCAGCGACGCGGGGGGGATGGGCTCGTCGGCGTTCTGTTCATAGAGGATGCGCCCGGTGCTCATGTCCAGCAGCAGGGCGGAGCGCACGTTGAGTGTCTCGTGGCCGGAGGCGCGCGCCACGGGCGCGGCGAGCAGCGCGGCCAGCGCCAGCGCGGCGAATGCCAGGGCCATCGTGCAGACGGGGGCGGTGAATCGGGCGGTACGTGCCGCCGGGCGGGGGGATGCGGAGTGCGGGCGACGGGCCGTGTGACCAGGGACGGTGGTGTGCATGCGCATGCGCTGTCTCGCCTTTCCGAGCCGGCCGCTCCGGGCCGGGAAACCGGTGTTTCAGGCCGCGCGCGGTGCGCGCCCCTTCGCGATGCGTTGCCGGAATGCCCTGCCGCGGCGGGTCAGGGAATGCAGTGCGCCCGGCGGGCGCGTCCGGCCCGGGGCGGAGGTCTGTCCGGCCTTGTGGGGCTGTGCGGCAGCGATCGGTTCGGACGTCCTCGTCCTGTGCCGGGCCGGTACATCCCGCTGGTTGCAATGTGCGTCGCCCGTGGCGCGCGGGGCAGGGCCGCCGCATTCCGGACGGAATGGCCGCGCGCCGGTGTCCGCGACAAGCATTACTGTAGAGGGCGGCCCATGACAAGCATTCTCTGATGATTGCGCAGAAAATTGCACGTGTCTGGCGTGTGGAGAAATGGCCGGACAGGCCGGGTGACGGGAAGGGCGGCATTGCAAGGTGCCCCGCAACGTGTGTTACGCGCGCTTGCAGGCCGACGTTGCACGCCGGTGGGCATTGTTGCATGGGCGTTTCGCCGCCGCACGGGTAAACGGAATTCCGGCATGTTGAATATTTTCTAGAGTTTGCCGTGCGCGGGGTGTGGCCCGGCAACCCGCTCTGGTGCTGGACTTCAGGGTGGGGGAGGGGGGCTGGTCCCCCTGCCGCAGGTGAAAGGAATGTACTTGCCGTGTCGCAGTTGTTGTGCGGAGCGGTGCATCCAGGTCCTGCCGTCTTGCAGTGTACCGGTTGTCCGTGGTCGGCATGTCGATGGGGGGCATGGGGGACGGACTGTGGATTATGACTACGGGGGTGGAGAATGGTCAGGAGAGGGTGGCAGTGTGGTGCGAACGGTCGGCGTCTGAGGTGGGCACGGCAGGCGACAATTTCAGGCGGTCCTGGAGTTTGTCAGAAAAGTTTTTTTTGAAGGCAGGATACGTGGAAATGGCGTGGAAGCTGTCGGTTGCGCAAGTAAGCGGTCGCTTATGCTCATATCGCGCGGGTTGAGCAACTAATCGCGCAATCATGCAAGATTGAGCGGTCAATCCGCGCAAGGTTGCGCGACGGGGCCGATTTTTCGCCGGAGATTGTGATAAAAATATTTATTTTATATTTTAATATATTGTAGATGTTTTTCGTGGGGGTGTCATGGTTGGCTGTCGCGCAATGGCACGGGCTGTGCTCAGGAAGGGGGCAAGGATGTCGCGTCAGGCTGGCGAACCGGCCCGAGAAGATGCCTTGAGAGAGCGTGGACACGGAGCGCAAACCTCCAACGGAGAGGACCGTCATGAACATCACCTTCGAAATCATCGGACAGAGCTGCGACCTCGCACTGCACCCCGTTTCTCCGCAGACGGCCGAGGCCATCCGCACCAAGGGGCGCGAAATATACGCCGAAAAGTATATGAACTGGTGGCGCAAGGGGAACACCCGCACCTTCGGCATGCGCCTTGGGCCTGACAGCCTGGCCCGTCTCTTCGTGGACGGCCGCCAGACCGAACTGGACGAAAGCCTGTTGTACCGCGACGTGACCACCATCCGCCGCCGCATGTACCTGAACAGCAAGGCCAAGTATCTTGCCGTGCTCGGCTATGACGACGAGTGGTGCGCCTTCAAGTGGATATGGCACGACGTGAAGAATTTCGACCCCGCCAAGTTCAGTTTCCAGGTGCTGAACTGGGACCGCGTGATGAAGACGCAGGGGTACAACGTGGTGGACAACGTGTTCTACGACGGCCACCTGGCTGATGACGATTCGTGGTGCAACCCCAGCGGGTTCACCCTCATCGATCCGATGATCATCGACCTTGCGGACGTGCGCCGCGAGGTAGAGGCCGAACAGGCCGGCGGCAGCAAGAAGGCGGCGTAACCGCGCCGCACACAGGCACTCCCGGTTGGGGTTCCCGCCCGACCGTTCGTCAGACCCGCACCCGTAGTAGCCCTACCCCTCCCTGCCCGAGAGCGGAGGTCCCCACACCCTCCGCTCTCCCCCTCCCCCAGGGCCCGCCGTCCGTAAGCGGCGGGCCCCGCCTTTTCTTCAATCCGGGGCGCCGTCTGATGCCATGGCGAATGGCCCCCTTTACCGGCGCGGTATAAAAAGTGAGCGCTCACCTGTTTTTTTAATAAATGAAAAAAGTCACAATAAGGGCGGAAAACTGCCGGGAAGTCGCATGGTTCCGCATAAAATAGATTGTGTGCCCAATTTGGAATGATGCCGGGAGAATGCCGGATGCGTCAGGAGGGTGTTTTTAAAATCTCTTGTAATCAAGCATGTTAATGTGCTTTTAAAAAATGAGGCACACGCTCGTACCGATAGCGTGAGCACGAAGTTTTGCGATAGGTTGAGTTGACAAACAACCCGCTAAGGAGCAGTGTCGGGCTGTCAGCGCTGTGTGAACAACCAGTACAAGCGACCCCGCCCTGTGCCTCCATCGGAACCTGCCCGTTCATCACGATGAAGGCGACGCCCCCCGGCAGACGGCCATGCCGCGCCAGGGGGAGGCCGGAAAGCCCCCCGAGGGAACGCGGTACGCGGCATGCATCCATGTACGGAGTGCCGGGCCGGGCGAAGCCGGGGTGGACCGGAAGGGACGCGGGTGGCGGAAGGTGTTCGGGCACGGCGTCGGCGCGATGCGCGAGAGCGGCGCGGGGCACAGGCGGCGCGCCGTCCCACGGGACGGCGGACGGGCCCACCCCACATGCGATCTCACGGAGGGATCGCACGGCATCCGGGCGGCCGCACCGGATGCAGCCGGAAACCGAGAGGGCGCATCGGCAACGAAATGGAGTTGGATCATGAACGTTACCCTTACCATCACCGGCAGAAGCTGCGACCTGGCCTTGCACCCCGTCTCGCCGCGCACGGCGCTGGCCATCCGCGCCAAGGGGCGCAAGATCTACGCCGAGAAGTACATGGACTTCTGGCGGCGCGGCAACACCCGCAATTTCGGCATGCGCATCGAAGCCGACACCCAGGTGCAGCTCTTCATCGACGGCGCGGAACAGACCTTCGACATGGGCGCGCTGCTCGGCAACGTCTCCACCAGCATGAGCAACCTGTACCTTGACAGCAAGGCCAAGTACCTCGCGGTGATGGGCTTTGCCGAAGAGGTGTGCAGCTACACCTGGACCTGGAAGAACGTGGAAGCCTTCGATGCCGTCCGCTTCATGACCTGCATCACCGACTTCGGCCCGGTGCTGGGCAGCACCATGCGCGCCATCGACGAAGTGCGCTACGACACCCTGTGTGCCGACGACTTCGCATGGGGCAACCCCGGCGGCTTCAGCCTCATCGATCCGGTGGTGCTGGACCTCGACCAGCTTCGCCGCGTGGCCCGCGCCGCCTAGCGCGTAGCGCGCCACCGCCGCCCACGGGCGCACAGTGACCATCAGGGGGGAGCCGCAGGCTCCCCCTTTTTGCGTGCGGCAGGCGCGCGGACATGCCACTATGAGCACCCGGCCGAGCGTGGCCCCGCCGTGCGCAGGCCGCCCGGCGCGGCGCGCATCAGACCCCCGGCGGCCGGAACATCCCGCATTGCACGGAAGGTACGATGGAACTGCCCCTGCTCAAGGAATTCGTGGTCATCTTCGGCCTTTCGGTGGCCGTCATCTACCTTTGCCACTACGTGAAGGTGCCCGCCATCGTCGGCTTTCTGCTGACCGGCGTGGTGGCCGGGCCGCACGGCCTGGGGCTGGTCAAGGCCGCGCACGAGGTCGAGATCATGGCCGAGGTGGGCGTGGTGCTGCTGCTGTTCACCATCGGGCTGGAACTTTCGCTGGGCGAACTGATGCGG
>JALHHV010000008.1:17206-21153 GCA_022837365.1 Desulfovibrio sp.
TGGCCGCGCTGTCGTCCACGGCCATCGTGCTCAAGCTGTTGCAGGAGCGCGCCCAGATGGACAGCCCGCACGGGCGCATTTCGTTGTCCATCCTGATCTTCCAGGACCTGGTCATCGTGCCCATGATGCTGCTGGTGCCGTTCCTGGCGGGCAAGGGCGGCGAGACCGGGCCGTCGCTGCTGTTCACCATGGCCAAGGGGGCGGGCATCATCCTTCTGGTGTTCCTGCTCTCGCGCAAGATGGTGCCCGCGCTGCTGTACCGCATCGTGCGCACCCGCAACCGCGAGGTGTTTCTGGTCTCCACGCTGGGTTTCTGCCTGGCCATCGCCCTGCTTACCTCGTCAATGGGGCTTTCGCTGTCGCTGGGCGCGTTCCTGGCCGGGCTGATCATGGCCGAATCGGAGTACAGCCACAGCGCGCTGGAGGGCATCATGCCCTTCCGGGACGTGTTCACCAGCATGTTTTTCATTTCCGTCGGGATGTTGCTGGACTTCAACTTCGTGCTCGACCACCTGCCGCTGGTGATAGGCGTGACCCTTTCCGTGCTGGCCGTGAAGTGCCTGCTGGGCGGCGGGGCCACCCTGATGCTGGGCTATCCGCTGCGGCCCGCGCTGATGGTGGGCC
Organism: Desulfovibrio sp.; assembly: GCA_022837365.1. Taxonomy (GTDB): domain Bacteria; phylum Desulfobacterota; class Desulfovibrionia; order Desulfovibrionales; family Desulfovibrionaceae; genus Cupidesulfovibrio. The sequence continues at coordinate 17,831 of JALHHV010000008.1, forward strand.
TGGCCCTGTGTCAGGTGGGGGAATTCTCGTTCGTGCTGGCCAAGGCGGGCGTGAGGTTCGAACTGTTCGACCGCGACCAGTACCAGCTGTTCCTGGCCGCCAGCATCATGACCATGGCGCTCACGCCGTTTCTCATCGCCGGAGCGCCGCGCATGGCCGACGCCGCCGTGCGCCTGCTGCCGGCCGGGGCGCGGCTGGCCCGGCGCATGGAGGATGCGGCGGCCGAAGAGGCGGGCGGCGCGCACTGCGCCGTTGACCTGACCAACCATCTGATCATCGTGGGTTTCGGCATCGGGGGACGGCACCTGGCCCGGGCGGCCAAGGCGGCGGGCATCGACTACACCGTCCTGGAAATGAACCCCGACACGGTGCGCACCTTTGCCGCCAAGGGCGAGCCCATCGCCTACGGCGACGCCTCGCACATCGCCGTGTTGCAGAGCGCGGGGGCGCGCGCGGCGCGGGTGCTGGCCATCGTCATCTCCGACCCGGCCGCCGTGCGCAGCATCACCGACACGGCCCGCAAGCTGAACCCTTCGCTGCACATCGTGGTGCGCACCCGGTTCATCAGCGAGATAGCGGCCCTGCGCGACCTGGGGGCCAACGACGTGATCCCCGAGGAGTTCGAGACCTCGGTGGAAATCTTCACCCGGGTCATGAGCCGCTACCTTGTGCCGCGCGCCGAGATAGAGCGCTTTGTCGAGGAAGTGCGCACCGAAAGCTACGACATGCTGCGCCAGGTGGACATCCGCACCGAGCCGCTGGCCGCCCTGTCCACCTATTTCACCGACTTCGACCTCAGCGCCATGACCGTGGATGCGGGGTGCATGCTGGACGGCATGACCCTGCAACAGGCCGACCTGCGCCGCCTGCACGGGCTGACCCTGGTGGCGGTGAAGCGCGGCGAGGACGTGCTGCCCAACCCCGACGGCACCCTGCGGCTGATAGCGGGCGACGTGGCCTACGTGTTCGGCCCGCACGCGGACATCGCGGCCAAGGCCGGGCTGTTCGCGGCGCGGCGGCGCGCCTGGGAGGTGCCGGACGAAGGGGACGGGGAGGGCGCGGAACCCACGCGAAGGGGCCTGGAGGCCACGCTGGCCGATGGTTCCGCCCCGGCGGACGGCGCGGAGGCCGCGCCGGATGACGATGCCGCGCCTGCCCCCGCAGAGGCCACGCCCGGCGACAAGGTCTGATCAGCAACCAGACGCGCCTGACCGGACCAAACTGACATGACGCCCCCCGCGAAGGATTCTTTCGCGGGGGGCGTTGTACGTGTTGAAGACCTGTTGAATGTTTCAGGTCCGGGTCATGCGCATCGCGGTGCGGTGCGGCGTTCCGGCCTTACAGCTTCTTCACCTCGGCGTACCAGCCGCCCGCCTGTTCCAGCAGGCCGTACAGGCGGCCCACCAGCGCGTGCGGGTCGGCCAGGTAGCCTTCCAGCAGCAGGCTGGCCTCGAACAGTTGCAGGGTGGCGCTTTCCACCATGGGGTCCGCCGGGTCCGCCTTGTGGATGCGCAGCAGGTTGCGCAGGATGGGGTGGTCGCGGTTCACTTCCAGTACCTTCTTGGGGATGGACTCGTCGCGCTGCATGACCTTGAGCAGCTTTTCCATGGACGAGGTCACCGTGCCATCGGGGCTGACCAGGCAGGCCGGGCTGTCGGACAGGCGGTGTGACACGCGCACCTCGGTCACCTTGTCGCCCAGCAGTTCCTTCATGCGGGCCAGCAGCGCGTCGAAGGCGGCGGCGTCGGATTCGGCCAGCGGTTCCGCCTCCTTGCGGTCCTCCACGGTGGGGAAGGCGTCCAGGGTGGCCGCGTCGGCGTGCTCCACGGCCTTCAGGGCGAAGTCCTTGTAGCTGCCCAGCGCGTCCATGACGAATTCGTCGATGGGCTCGTACAGGAACAGCACTTCCAGTCCCTTCTTGCGGAAGATTTCTAGGTGCGGGTTCAGCCGCGCGGCCTCGCGGTTGGGCGCGGAAATGTACCAGATGTCCTTCTGGCCCTCGCGGGCGCGGCCGATGTAGTCGTCCAGCGAGGACAGCCCCCTGGCGTCGTCGTGGTGCGAGGTGTTGCAGCGCAGCAGCGCCGCGAACTTCTCGCGGTTGGCCCAGTCGGTGTGCCCCAGCTTGAACACCTTGCCGTGGCTGCGCCAGAATTCCGCGTACTTGTCCGCATCCGCGGCGGCCAGCTTTTCCAGGTGGCCGAGCACCTGCTTCGTCACCGTCTGGCCGATCTTGCGGATGACCACGTTCTCCTGCAACGTCTCGCGCGAGATGTTCAGGGGCAGGTCTTCCGTATCCACCACGCCCTTCACGAAGCCGAGGTATTCCGGCAGCAGGTCCTTGTTCTCGCGCTGGATGAGCACCCGGCGCACGTACAGGTCGAGCCCCCAGCGGTCGCGGCCCATGCCGAACAGCTCCTGCCCGTGCGGCGGCACGAACAGCAGCGCGGTGAACTGCACCGGGGCGTCCACGGAAACGTGGATGGTCTCCAGGGGGGCGGCGGCATCGAAGGTGAGGTACTTGTAGAAGTCTTCGTACTGCTGCGGGGTGACGGAGAACTTGGGTTCGCGCCACAGGGCCGGGGTGGTGTTCACCCGGTCGCCCTCGACCATGATGGGGAAGGGCAGGAAGTTTGAGTGCTTGCGCACGATGGATTCCAGGCGGTGGCGTTCCAGGAATTCCGAGGCGTCGTCCTTGATGTGCGCCTCGATGACCGTGCCGCGCGCCGGGGCGCTGGTCCCGTTTTCGCCATCCGCCTCGGCCACGCTGAACGAGCCGGAACCGTCCGATTCCCAGACGTGGGCGGGCGCGCCGGGCTGGCACGAGCGTGAGGTGACGCGCACCTTGTCCGCCACCATGAACACCGAATAGAAGCCCACGCCGAAGCGGCCGATGATGGACGCGGCGTCCTGCGGCGCGGCGGAAGCGGCCTCGCCGTCGGCGGCGCTGTCGTTAGTGGCGGCGTCGGGCCGGGGGGCGCCGTTCAACCCCTGCCCGATCCCATGTTCGGCCATGAACCGTTCCGAGCCGGAACGGGCGATGGTGCCCAGGTTGTCGATGAGTTCCTGCCGGGTCATGCCCACGCCCGTGTCGGCGATGCGCAGGATGCGCGCGTCCTTGTCCACGGTGATGGCGATGTCCAGCGGCAGGTCGGGCGCGGCCACGGTGTCGCCCCGGCTCTGGAAGAAGCGCAGCTTGTCCAGGGCGTCGGATGCGTTGGAGACCAGTTCGCGCAGAAAAATCTCGCGGTTGGTGTACAGCGAGTGGGTGATGATGTGCAGCAGCTTCTGCACCTCGGTGCGGAATTCGTGGGTCTCGTGCGCGG
>JALHHV010000319.1 GCA_022837365.1 Desulfovibrio sp.
TTCGGCCAGGGTGTACTACGCCCTGCACGCCGCGCCGGGCAGGGACGGCAGCGGTGAACCGGCCCGCCTGGCGGCCCTGCTGGCGGAAGCCTCCAGCGAGTACCGCTGGCCGCTGGACGTGTCGTCGGGCCTGACCGAAGTGCGCACCGCCACAGGCGAACTGGCGGGCCTGACCATGCGCGCCGCCACCTTCGCGCTGCCGCCAGACAGGGACGCGCTGGCTCCGGCCTTCGGCGACGATCCCGCCCCCTGGCGTTCCGGCGCGCTGGTGCGCAGATTCACCGGGCTTGCGGAACTGCGCCACGTGAAGGTGGTGGTGGAATACCGCGAACCGCTGGAGGGCGCCGGTGAACTGGGAGGAGAGGGCGCGCCCCGCTTCGGCCATCCGGCGGTGCTGGACGACCCGGCCGCGCTGGCGGCCTTCGAGGCGCGGGCGGAACGGGCCTTCCAACTGGAACGGCCCGGCGGGGACTGGGCCAAGGGCAAGGACATTACCCGGCTGGACGCCGCGCCGGAACAGGTGAAGCGCCGCGAGATCACCCGCATGCTGGGGATATACTGGAGCGTGACAGGGGGGACGACCGCTGACGCGGAGAGGGGGGACGGACGACCGCTGACGCGGTCTGGCGGAGGGCGGAAGGGCTATTCGGCGCGCTTCACGTAGCAGACGATGCGGCCTTCGGCCACGGCCACTCCGGGCGCGGATTCCGACGCGATGCGCACGAAGATGTTGCCGATGCGGTAGCCCTGCAAGCGCACGTCGGCCTCGGCGATGAGGTCGGCGAAGGGCGCGGGCCGCAGGAAGTCCACGCGCATGTCCACGGTGGAGACCATGTCGTTGGGGCCGAAATGGGTCCACAGGGCCACGTTGCCGCAGATGTCGGCCAGGGTGGAGATGACCCCGCCGTGCAGCGCCCCGCGCGACTTGTTGCCCGCGAATTCCTCGCGGAAGGGCAGGCGCAGCCGGGCGTAGCCGGTGCGCACCTCCTCCACCCGGATGCCGAGGTGGCGGTGCCAGTCCACGTGCTGCTCGACGAAGGACACGAGGTCTTCATGGACGGTGCTCACGGGGCCTCCAGAGGACGTTGGCAGGAAAAGGGGCGGGACCATGTCCCGCCCCTTTGTATATCCGATGCGTGCCGCGCGCGCCACCGGGTGGCGGTCCTGTCAGCGCCGGGCGGGCGCCGCTGAACGGGTTCACGATGAACATGTGCGCGGTGGCCTGGCTGCCGTGCTGCATGGGCACCTTCTGCGACCACGCCTGCAACTTGCCCAGTGCCCCGGCCAGGTACAGCGGGTTGCCGGACAGCGAGGCGCCCGTCTCGTCGGCCAGATATTCGCGCGAGCGCGAGATGGCGAACTGGATCAGCGAGGCGGCGATGGGCGCCACGATGGCCATCATGATGGCCACCAGCGGGCTGGTGCCGCCCTCTTCGTCGTCGCCGCGGCCAAAGCCGAAGATGGCCGCCCACTGCATCATGTTGGCGATGGACACGATGACCGAGGCCAGAACCCCGGCCACGGTCTGCACCAGGATGTCGCGGTTGGCGATGTGGCCGATCTCGTGGGCCAGCACGCCCTTCAGTTCTTCCGGCGAGAGGATGCGCATGATGCCGTGGGTCACCGCCACCACGCCGTGGGCCGGGTCGCGCCCGGTGGCGAAGGCGTTGGGGGCGTCTTCGGGGATGACGCACACGCGTGGCTTGGGAATGCCCGCGCGGGCGGCCAGTTCCTCGACCATGGCGTGCAGCATGGGGGCGTCGTGGGGGGCCACCTCCTGCGCGCCGTACATGGAAAGGACGATTTTGTCGGAATACCAGTAGCTGCCGACGTTCATCACCAGGGCCAGGATCAGTGCGATCATGATGCCCGTCTTGCCGCCCATGGCCCCGCCAAGGACGATGATGATGCCCGAAAGAAGGGCAAGCAGCATGGCGGTCTTGATCTGACTGGTCACGGTCTGCGGGATGCTCCGCGCGGTTGGATGTCGGGCGGCTGGTCCGGGGCCGGCTGGCGGCCGATATGCCCCGGCACCCGATATGCCCCGGCACCCGATATGCGTGGACGCGCCGGGCCGCATGGCCGCGCGGCACGTCCTGCCGCCTGCGCAACTATGTAATATCGCAGCGGGAGATGGCAAGGGGGGGCGCACCGGCATGCCGCGCGGATGCGCCGCAACATCAATCTAGTGGGTGATCATGCCCACCTGCAACATCATGTGGAAGCGGCGCACCATGGCCTGCGGCAGGGGCGATTCCCACATGCCCAGCGCCTGCGCCACGCCCCACGCGCCCAGCAGCGCCAGCACGCACCCGGCGGCGATGGACCACGCGGGCAGGCGCCGCCTGCCGGGCAGGGTCACCGACAGGCAGCCATCCACGGGGCAGGCGGCGATGCATTCGGTGCAGCCCACGCATTCGCCGGACGACACCCGCTCCAGCCGCTGCACGGGCAGGGCGGCCGGGCAGGCGCGCGAGCAGCGTCCGCAGTCCACGCAGGATGCCGCGTCGCGCCGCACCGCCACCGGAGAAAGGCGCGCCAGCAGCGAAAGCAGCGCGCCGTACGGACACAGCACCCGGCACCAGAAGTAGGGCAGCACCAGCGAGCCCGCGCCCAGCACGGCGAACACCGTGAGCGCCGTGGTGCTGGGCGCCAGGAAGAACTGGAGCATCCGGGTGTCCGCCACGAAGTTGTAGGGCGAGAGCAGGAAGCCCTCTATGGATTCCACATCCATGGACACCACGGAAATCCACGCGAAGCCCGCCAGCAGCAGGTACTTGGGCAGCGAGAGCAGGCGCGACGCGCGCGTCCCGGTGCGCCGGGCGATGCGAAGCCGCGCGCCCAGCCGGGCCAGCAGCGACGACACGAAGCCCACGGGGCAGATGTGCCCGCAGAAGCCCTTGCGCAGCAGCAGGGCCATCAGCAGTACGGCAATGAAGATGAACAGTCCGGCCGGGTGCACCGGATCCCATTGGCCGGTGAACAGCAGCCGCTTGAAGGCGATCAGCGCGCTGATGGGCAGAAAGCCCTCCACGGAGGGGGGCTTGGGCGTGAAATCTTCGGTTTCGCCCATGGCCCAGCGCACGTACAGGAAAAAGCGCCATCCGGCGTAGAGCAGGAACAGGGTGTAGGCGGCCTGCACGCCAAGGCGGACGCGGGCGGGGGACAGCAGGCGGGACCGGGAACGCGGCACGGAATGCTCCTTGGGGCTGCGACTGGCGAAACGGGGCCGTCTGGCCTCTGGATTGGCGGGCGGGATTCACCCCGCGCGGCGATTCTGCGCCTTGGGGGCGGGGGTGTCCGTCGGGCAGGCGACAGTTGCGGCGCGCGACAGGACGCGGCCCGCCGGATGCCCGCCGCCACCGTGACCCGTGGGGGAGGAAACGTCCGTGACCTGGGTCACGGCGGGCCGCGCGGAGCGTTGCGTCCACCGGCTTTCGCGTCGGTGCCCTTGGAAAATGGAGAGTCTAGCCCGCGCGGGTCAGGACTACCCCGGCCACGATGATGCAGGCCGATACGGTGCGCCAGCGGGTCAGGGGTTCCTTCAGCACCATCACCGAGAGGGCGGCGGCGAACAGCACGCTGGTTTCGCGCAGGGTGGCCACCAGGGCGATGGGGGCCAGGGTCATGGCCCAGATGACGATCCAGTACGCCCCCACGGACATGAGGCCCGCCGCCGTGCCGCCGCGCCAGTGGGCGCGCATGGCCGCCAGTCCTTCCCGACCGCGCCGGGCCAGCAGGATGGTCAGCATGACCAGGCCGTCGAACAGGAACAGCCACACGGAGTAGCCGTGCGGCGATCCGCTGGTGCGTGCGCCGATGCCGTCGGTGATGGTGTAGCTGGCGATGAACAGCGAGGTGCCCAGGGCGAAGGCCAGGGCGCGCAGGTCGGGCCTGGCCTGCGCGCGCCCGCCGCGCAGGGACATGAGCCAGATGCCCGAGGCCAGCAGGCCCACGCCCGTGGCCGCTGACGGCGAGAGCGTCTCGCCGAAGGCGGTGGCCATGACCACGGCCACCACCAGCGGGGCGCTGCCTCGGGCGATGGGGTAGACCTGCCCCAGGTCGCCCGTGCGGTATGCCTGGGCCAGAAACAGCTTGTACCCGGTGTGGAACAGCAGCGAGGTGCCCAGCCACGGCCAGGCCGATGGCGGCGGGGGCGCGACGAAGGGCACGGCCAGCAGCGCGGCGGCCGCACCGGACACGGCCACCAGGGTTATGGCCAGAAGGCGGTCCGCGCCCACCTTGACCACCGCGTTCCACCCGGCGTGCAGCATGGCCGCCGAGAGCACGGCGACGAACACCAGCGGTTCCATGGGGGCTCCCGATCACGTGGTCTGTTGTGCTTGGCGTGGCGTCGGCTGGTCCGGCACGCCGAGCGGCAGTGTGCGCTCACGCTGTCTTCTACCAACAGCCAAATCGGCCCGCCGTCAAGCGTGCCG
>JALHHV010000320.1 GCA_022837365.1 Desulfovibrio sp.
TACGCCCGCGACGCCATGCGGCACATGGCGTTCGCCCCCCATTGACAGCATGCCCGGACAGGCGTAGCCCCTCGACGAAATCGCCGAGTTCCGCCCTGGGGGCGGAAGCGGGGGACCCAACAGCCGGTCACCCGGTACGGGGCGCATCGCCGCAAGGCGTAGGGCAATCTCTTCGGCCCGAGCCCGTCAGCTAACCTCGCAGGCGTCGAAGGGAGAGCACCCCTCCGAGCACCTTCCGTGCACCCGTCCGTTGCGCCGCAGCGGGCGGCCGCCGCCGGACGGCGGGCCTCGGGGTGGGGGAAGCTTTCCCCACCCTTTTCGGAGGCCCAATGTCCACCGGTCCCGTTCCGTTGGGCAAAGCCGCGTCCGGCACCACGCCGGACGGCGACGCGCGACCCGCCGCGCGCGCCAAGGCCGCGCCCGTTTCCACCGCCACCCAAGGGCAGACCGCCCCGCAAGCCTCCGCCACCGGGGGCGCATCGCCCGCGCCCTTCGTCGAGCCCGGCGCCACGCCGCCCACCCACGCCGCCAACCGCCTGCTGCCCATGGCCCTGGCCGCGCTGGGGGTGGTGTACGGCGACATCGGCACCAGCCCGCTGTACGCCATCAAGGAATGCTTCCACGGCCTGCACGCCCTGCCCCCGACGCCCACCAACATCCTGGGGGTGCTCTCGCTGGTGTTCTGGGCGCTGACCGTGGTGGTCACCATCAAGTACGTGCTGTTCATCATGCGCGCCGACAACGACGGCGAGGGCGGAACCTTCGCCCTGCTGGCTCTCTTGCGCGATGGCTCGTCCAGACAGGACCATGCCGGGCGGGAGGATGGCGAAACGCCCCCTCCTTCCCCCGCGCCTTCGCTTTTCCGGCGCATGCTGCCGCTGTTCGCCATTTTCGGGGCCGCGCTGCTGTACGGCGATGCGGTGATCACCCCGGCCATTTCCGTGCTCTCGGCCGTGGAAGGCCTGGAAGTGGCTACCGAGGCCGCCGCTCCCTTCGTGTTGCCCATCACCATCGGGGTGCTGGTGGGGCTGTTCATGGCCCAGCGGAACGGAACGCAGCGCATCGGCAGGGTGTTCGGCCCGGTGATGCTGGTGTGGTTCGTTTCCATCGCCGCGCTGGGCATCGTGGCCGCGCTGCGAAACCCGCTGGTGTTCGCGGCCGTCAGCCCCGCCTATGCCGTACGGTTCTTCATGGAAAACCACCTGCACGGCATGGTGGTGCTGGGGTCCGTGGTGCTGTGCATCACCGGGGGCGAAGCGCTGTACGCCGACATGGGGCACTTCGGGGCGCGGCCCATCCGGCTTTCGTGGATGTCCGTGGTCTTTCCCGCACTGATGCTCAACTATTTCGGGCAGGGGGCCATGCTGCTGGCCGATCCGGGCCTGGCCTTCAACCCCTTCTACGCCCTGGTCCCGCGCCCCCTGCTGTATCCCATGGTGATGCTGTCCACGGTGGCCGCGGTCATCGCCTCGCAGGCCATGATCTCCGGCGTGTACTCGCTGACGCAGCAGGGCATCCAGTTGGGGTTCGTGCCGCGCATGCGCATCATCCACACCTCGGAGGAAACGCGCGGGCAGATCTACCTGCCCAGCGTGAACTGGATGCTGATGATCGCCTGCCTGGGGCTGGTGCTGGCCTTCCAGGAGTCCAGCCGGCTGGCCGGGGCCTACGGCATCGCCGTCACCGCCACCATGACCATGACCTCGCTGCTCTACTACGCCGTGGCGCGCCAGCGCTGGAACTGGCGGGCCTGGCAGGCCGTGCCGCTGGTGGCGCTGTTCCTGGCCTTCGACGGCGCGTTCCTGTCCGCCAACCTGCTCAAGATCATGGACGGCGGCTGGTTCACCCTGCTGCTGGCCCTGTGCGTCATGACCCTGATGCTCACCTGGCGCGACGGCCGGGCCGCCCTTTCCGTCCGCTTTGCCGCCGCCTCGGTCCCCTTCGGCACCTTCCTGGAAGGAGTGCGCCGCACCAAGCCGCTGCGCGTGCCGGGCACGGCGGTGTTCATGTCCGTGAACCCCACGGGCACCCCGCTGCCCCTGCTGCACCACTACAAGCACAACCACACCCTGCATGAAACCGTGATGCTGCTGACCATCGTGGCCGAGCCCATGCCCTTCGTGCCCCGGCCCGACCGGCTGGTGGTGCACAAGCTGGGCGAAGGGTTCCACCGCATGGTGGCCCGCTACGGCTTCATGCAGACCCCGCGCGTGCCCGAACTGGTGCAACTGGCCGCCGCGCGCGGCCTGCCCATGCGCATGGAGACCACCACCTTCTTCGTGGGCCGCGAAACCCTGCTCACCAGCGGCACCTCGAACATGGCGGGCTGGCGCAAGGGGCTGTTCGCCTTCATGTCGCGCAACGCGTGGAACGCCACCACCTTCTTCGGCATCCCGCCGGGGCGGGTCATCGAAATCGGCGCGCAGGTGGAATTGTAGCACCGCGCCGTACGGCGCGGCCCAGCGAAGCACGACGAATCTTGGGGTGCGGCGGTCCGCAACGCCACACCCCCGCCGGGACGGGCATGCCGCGTGCACGACGCCCTCCGCCGGAGGCATGCCGCTCCTCGCCTCCGCCGGGTGTCCGTCCCGGCCCCCGGCACGGCCACGCGAAAGGGGCCGCCCCTGCGGACGGCCCCCCTTGCATGCATACCCGCGCACCGGCCATGGGCCACCGCCCGCGCCGATGCCGCTTTCCTTCCCGCTTCCTACGCGCCCACCATCTCCAGGAACGCCTCGATGCGCACCTTGAGCTGTTCGGCGTCGGCCTCGGAGTAGTCCGTCTCGATGTGCAGGCTGGGCAGGTCGAACCTGTCGCGCAGGAAGTTGCGCACCTTGTACGCCTCCACGTTGTAGGTGTGGCAGGCCTGCCAGGTCAGGTCCACCACGCCGTGCGGCCTGAAGTCGGCCACCAGCGTTTCCAGCAGGTCGAAGCGGCCCTGGTTGGGCGCCATGACCGAGCACGGCGTGGCCAGATACCGGCGGGCCAGCGCGGTGAGCGGGTCGCCCGTCTCGTCCACCAGATCGGCCTTCTTGTAGCCGGTACAGTTTTCCATGCACACCACCTGGCCGCCGCATTCCTCGATGAGCCGCACCACCTTGTGCGAACCCATGCCCACGGGCACGCCGGTGAGCAGTATGCGCGGGCCGCCCGCACGCGCGGGCAGGGTTCCGGCCTTTGCCGCCGCCTGCACCTCGTCCACCACGCCTTCGGCCAGTTCGATGACGGTCTCGCGGTCGGCAAAGAACCCCAGCTTGAAGAGCATTTCCAGCATCTGCATGCCGGTCACCGGGGCCGGGTCCATCTGCGGCAGGTCCATCAGCGCCTTCAGCGCGCGGCGCTCGCGGTTGGCCAGCCTGATGGCGTCGGTCAGGTTCTGGTCGGTGATGGTCACCCCGAAGTCGTTTTCCACCCGCTTCACCAACCCTTCCAGTTGGCCGCGCCAGAAGGGCAGCGCCTCGTCGCCCGGGGTGGACGGCAGGTGCAGGAGGTGCACGGGCTTCATCTCGCCCAGCAGTTCGAACATCTTCTTCTTGCCGTCGCAGGTGGTGTCCGCCACCACCAGGTCCGCCGCCGACAGGTACGGGCACGAGCCCTCCATGGCGAACCCGAAGCTGCTCTTGATGAGCGGACACAGGTTGCGCGGCAGCACCTGCTCGGCCGTGGCGATGGGGTCGTTGCGCGTGCCGCACAGCACCACCGGCACCGCGCCCGCCGCCAGGGCGATCTCCGCCGGGGAATACAGACAGTACAGCCCCACCACCTTGCGCCCCGCCGCCTTGACCTCGCTGATGGCCAGGGCATTGCGCTCCGCCGCCGTCTTCAGCCGTTCGATGCTCTCCCACGTCATGTGCCTGCTCCTTAATGAGTTACGGGATGAAGAGAGACCGGGGAGGGGACCTTTTGCGGCAGCCGTTAGGTGAGCGCTTCGCGCGAACCTTACGGATGGCGACCGCAGAGCGCCAAAAGGCGGTTTCCCCTTCCCCCCGTCGAAGTTTTACAGACAACTACCCCGCCGGTGAAGGCGCAGCCGGGCACCAGGGGCACGCGCCCGGTGAGGGCCTTGAGCCGCCGCGCCACGGAGGCCACGATGGAGGCGGCCAGGTCGTCCTTGGAGACCCCTTGGGCGATGAGCCCGATGACTTCGGTTTCGGCGAACACGGCGCACATGCTGTTGAGGGGCACGGGGGTGCCGCGCAGGGCGGCGTCGCCCAACTCGTCCAGGGTCATGTCGAGCACGCCGGTCATGACTTGCAGGAAGCGGCCGGTACCGGCGGCGCACTTGTCGTTCATGACGAAGTCGCGCACGCTGCCGCGCTCGTCCACGGCCACCACCTTGCTGTCCTGGCCGCCCACGTCGAGCACGGTGCGGGTTTCCGGCGCAAGGTGGTGCGCGCCGCGCGCATGGCAGGTGATTTCGGTGACGGTGCGGTGCAGGAAGGGCAGCGAGATGCGGCCATAGCCGGTGCCCACCACGCGGGCCACGCCGTCCATGCCGGTTCCGGCCTCGCGCAGGGCGGCGTGCAACACGGCCTCGCCGGTTTCGCGGGGGTTCCAGCCGGTGGGGGTGACGGCCACGCCAAGCACGGCGCGCGAGTCGCCGTCGAGCACCACGGCCTTGGCGGCGGTGGAGCCCACATCGACGCCGACAACCAGACGGGCAACGGGCATGGGGCCTCCTGCGGAAAAGCTGCGGCCACGCGCGGTGGCTCGCCACTGGATAGCCCACCTGCCAAGTTCCGGTAAAATCGATACTTTCTATCCGAAG
>JALHHV010000321.1 GCA_022837365.1 Desulfovibrio sp.
AGTTGGGCGCAAAGGTTTTTACCTACAAAACCTTTTGCGCCTGTAACTAGAATCTTCATAATTTATTCTGAGCGGATGTCTCTTGCTTTTGCTCTTGGAATAAGGCCAAGATCCTCCTGAATGAAACGGAGTCTCATGAGCTGTTCTTTCATACCCTCAACATCAAGACGACCTGTGTTGTGTGAGTGATAGTCCTCAATCTTGGACATATCTTCATTTCCTTCTGTGAAGAATTTGTCGTAGTTGAGGTCTCTGTTGTCGCAAGGGATACGATAGTAGTTACCCATATCGATTGCTTTTGCCATTTCTTCACGAGTTACGAGGGTCTCATAAAGTTTCTCACCATGACGGGTACCGATAACCTTAACTTCTGTTTCTCCGTAAACTGGATCCATCTTGCTGTATATCTGCTTAAGTGCCTCAGCAAGAACTTCAAGAGTTGCAGCTGGAGCCTTCTGTACGAAAAGGTCACCGTTATGACCGTGAGTAAATGCGTAGATTACAAGGTCTACTGCATCATCAAGAATCGGTTTACCTGCCATAATCTGCTCAACCCAGAGAGGAATCACTGATCCGCGAGAGGCCATTACATTACCGTAGCGTGTGCAGCAGATTGTAGTACCAGCACCCTCACCAAGTTCGCGTCCTTTTGCAATAGCAACTTTCTCCATAAGGGCTTTTGAGATACCCATCGCGTTAATGGGATAAGCAGCCTTATCTGTTGAAAGTACAACCACGTTTTTTACACCATGCTCAATTGCAGACAAGAGTACGTTGTTAGTACCCACTACATTGGTCATAGTAGCCTCCATAGGGAAAAACTCGCAAGATGGTACCTGTTTGAGGGCTGCTGCAGCAAAGACATAATCGACGTTTCTCATAGCGACATCCACAGATTCTCTGTTTCTCACATTTCCTATGTAGAATTTCACTTTGTGAGCTACTTCTGGATATGCTGCCTGAAGGTGGTGGCGCATGTCATCCTGCTTTTTCTCATCTCTTGAAAAGATACGGATCTCTTTGATGTCAGAATCCAAAAAACGGCGCAAAACTGCGTTGCCGAAGCTTCCAGTTCCTCCTGTTATGAGTAATACCTTGTCTTTAAAAATGCTCATGATTTGTGTATATTTAACTTGTTTATATTCAATGTATTATAAAACCGCATAGTTCATTCTATGCTAACGTTTCTCCACTTTTAAGCTACCTAAATAATATGGAGTTCGCTTATCTGGTGTAAAATATTTACTAAATATTTTTTCTAAGCCTTTAGGTTTGTTATTAACTTCATTTTGGCTATATATATGGATATACTCTCCTTCATTGACAAACATTAAATCACCTGAGGTATTCTGAGTTATTGTCACCTCTGAATCACCATAGTCAATATGTTCACTTGGAGCATTACCAATTATAATTAACTGTGGATTTAGCTTTCCCAATAAATCTGATGGTACAGAAGCACTTTTTCTACCATGATGAGGTTGAAATAAGACATTCACACGAGGGATGTTATCAGAATATGTATCATAATACTCTTGTTGCATATCTGTTTCCAAATCCCCCATCCACATATAACATGGACCATCTTCAATTGAATAAGTAAAGATTGGGCAAATATTGTTTACATCTTTACCCTCAGAGACATTGGCTAATATATCCTTAAACTTTTTATTAGAAAGCAGCGGCCATTCAAACCAAATCCCCGATCCCTTATTCTCATCATTACTATTGTTTAACCAACATCTTGAGATTCCTCTCTTTATAGCAAAATTGTGTTCTTTCTTTAGATCAATGATTCGTTAAAAATTTAATATTTAAATAATTTTCAAATACTTACAATACAACAGCCCGTATCAGAATATCTTGCGACATCACTTGAACGGCATAAAACAGATACAGAAAAAAGTGTTAAAAACAGTGGAAAATAATGCTCAAATAATTTGGATAAGTGCTTGATTTTCAGTAACTTAGAAGTAACAACAAATCCAGTTACTTTTATGAAAATCAAGCCCCTTATCCAGCTCAGAGAGATGATTTCGAAAGCACTCTCCGGCCAAACAAATTTAAGCAAACCTTTCCATACTTTCTTCATCGAGACCATGGAACTTTTTCTAACCAATACAGGACGTACAAACTTCACCCAAATGGCACGGTGTGGAAAGTCCTGTGAAAGCAGGTTCCGTCAGAATTTCAAGAAACCATTTGACTGGTTTGGCTTCAACAAATACTTCCTTGAGACGACGAAGGGGCATCGCATTGCGATTGCCATCGATCCATGCTACCTGTCCAAGTCCGGAAAGAAGACACCCGGAGTAGACTGGTTCTGGTCCGGATGTGCCTCCTCGATGAAGTGGGGTCTGGAAATACTCGGAATCTCCATTGTAGATGCCGATCTCAAGGAGGCCACCTTTCTCAAGGCAGAACAGACATTCAAGGATAAACAGCGAGGCCGCAAACCGAAGTGCACCGAAGGGATGAAAGACCCCGATTCGCTTACAGGATGGTACCTGAGGATGCTTACGCGCCATCATAAAGAACTCTTGTCTGTCTGCAACCTTATTGTTGCGGATGCATACTTCTCCAAAGAGAGTTTCGCTTCCGGGTTGAAACACCTTGGTTTTGATCTGATCAGCCGTTTCCGCGATGATGTCAATTTGAAGTATCTCTATCACGGTCCTAAAACCGGAAAAAAAGGCAGGCCTCAAAAGTTTACAGGCAAGGTCGACATAAACGATCTTAATATGGATACCTTCCACCAGGAATACGCCATTGACGGCAAACAAGCGTACAAACTCTATACTGCCGACCTTTGGGCTGTAAGCCTTGGACGTGAAGTTCGGGTGGTCATTGTCGATTACATCGACACAGACAAGAAGCGTCAGACACGCAAGGTGTTCTTCTCAACGGACCTCAGTCTGTCAGCACAGGATATTTTTGACATCTATCGGACTCGCTTCCAGATAGAATTTGTATA
>JALHHV010000322.1:0-565 GCA_022837365.1 Desulfovibrio sp.
GCCTCCGTGGTCGGCGGTCTGTCCGTCACCGGTGCGGGTGGCGAGCAGGAAGAGGATTGCCATGCGCGTGGCCACGCCTGCGGCCACCTGGTCCAGGATCAGGCTTTCGGGCGCGTCGGCCAGCGCGGACGAGATTTCCAGACCCCGGTTCATGGGACCGGGGTGCAGCACCTTCGCGCCCGGCGCGGCCATGTCCAGATGCCGGGGCGACAGGCAGTAGCGCTGCGCATATTCCCGCAGGTCGGGCAACAGGCCCGCCTGCTGGCGTTCCAGTTGCAGGCGCAGGCACATCACCGCGTCCGCGCCCTGCACGGCGTCGTCCAGCCGGTTGAAGATGGTCACCGGCCAGTTGCGCACTCCGGCGGGCAGCAGGGTGCGCGGCGCGCACAGCCGCACCTTGACCCCCAGCGACGAGAGCAGATGCACGTTGGAGCGGGCCACCCGGCTGTGGGCAATATCACCAAGGATGAGCAGGGTGCGCCCCTCGAACGCATCGCCCCAGGCCTGGCGCAGCGAATAGCAGTCCAGCAGGGCCTGGGTGGGGTGGGCGTGCCAGCCGTCGCCC
>JALHHV010000322.1:585-4126 GCA_022837365.1 Desulfovibrio sp.
ATGAGCAGGGTGCGCCCCTCGAACGCATCGCCCCAGGCCTGGCGCAGCGAATAGCAGTCCAGCAGGGCCTGGGTGGGGTGGGCGTGCCAGCCGTCGCCCGCGTTGACCACCGAGCAGCCCAGCCGTTCGGCCAGGAACTGCGCCGCCCCGCTGGAGGAATGGCGGATGACGATGATGTCCGGCGTCATGGCTTGCAGGGTGAGGGCGGTGTCCTTCAGGCTTTCGCCCTTGGACAGGCTGGACCCGCTCTTGGCCAGCGAGAAGGTGTCGGCCGACAGCCGCTTGCCCGCCACGTCGAACGAGGTCTTGGTGCGGGTGCTCGGCTCCGCGAAGAACAGCACCACGCTCTTGCCCTTCAGGGTGGGCACCTTCTTCACGGGGCGGCGGTTGATGTCGTGGAACTGGGCCGCCGTGTCCAGCAGGTGGAACAGTTCGGCCCGCGTCAGTTGGGTGACGTCCAGCAGGTCCTTGTGGGGCCACGTGGGGCGTTGTGCGTGCTGCATGTGGGTGTGGGGGTTTACGGGGTTGTCCCCAATGCTTCGGAAAAGTCTTGCGGCAGCAAGGCCAGCCGCGCGCGGCGGCCGGGAGCGATGACGCCGATGTCGCCCCGCCCGAGGGCCGATGCCCCCCTGGCGGTAAGCAGGCGCAGCAGCGCCGCCGGGGGCAGGTCGTGCCCGGCGGGCAGGTTGCGCAGGGCGCGGGCCTCGTTCCACAGGTCAAGGTCGTGGTTGGATGCCAGGCTGTCGGTGCCCAGGCACAGCGGCGCGCCCGCCTCGGCCAGCGCGCGGGCCGGGGCCGCGCCCACGTCGATCGCCGCGTTGGAGCGCGGGCACAGGCAGACGTGCGCGCCCGATTCGGCCAGCAGGCGGATATCCGCCGCGTCCAGTTGCACGCAGTGCACGGCCAGCGTGCCCTCGTCCAGCAGGCCCAGTTCGGCGGCGTAGGGGACGGGGCGCATGCCCGGCGCGGCGAATCCCGGCGGCAGCACGCGCACGGCCAGCAGGTCGGCCAGCGCGCCGCGCCCGGTGGTCAGGAATTCCACCTCGTCCGGGTGTTCGGCCAGATGCATGGAAAAGACGCGGTGGTTGCGCTCGCACCAGCGGCGGGCGGCGGCCAGGGCCACCGGATGGGTGGAATACAGGGCGTGCCCGGCCAGGGCGGCGTCCGGGTGGACGGGGAAGGGCGCGCCGGGGCCGCCTTTCGCGCCGCCCTCCGCGTCACCCTCCACGTCAACCATGACGTCGTCCGCCAGCAGTTCCGCCATGGCTTGGGGCCACAGGGCGGCGGTGTCCGCCGGGGCCGCCGGTTCGCCGCCGGGCGTGGCGAAGCGGTAGCCGAACACCTCGGCGAAGTGCGAGCAGCCGATGGATGCGGCCTGCAATGCCCGGCGCACGGCGGCCGGGGCCACGGCGGTGATGTCGCCCACGTGGGCGGTGTGGCAGGCCGCAAGCTGGCGCGCGGCGTCGGCCAGTGCCGAGGCGCGGGCTTCCGGCGGGGTTTCGGCCCCCGCCCCGGCTCCCGTGAGAGACAGCAGGCTTTTCACCCACGGCACGAAGCCGCCGCCCAGCACGGTGCGCCCGGCCAGGTGCGAAAGTTCGAGGTGGGTGTGGCAGTTGACCACGCCGGGGATCAGGGTGACGTCGCCAAGATCGGCCAGGGGCACGCCCGCGCGGCGGCGAAAGGCGTCCATGGGCTCCACGGCCTCGATGACGCCCCCGCGCAGGCCCGCCAGAACGAGGGGCAGAACGCGGGCCGCGCCGTCCAAGAAAACGCCCCGGATCACAACGACGTGGTCGTCGAGAACGCGGGGCGGCGAAAACAGGTCGCGCGGGTCTCGTGACGGACCCTCACCTGCGAGGGGTATGACGCGTCGCGCGCGGACGGCGATGAGCATTGTCTGTACGGTGGGTTGGGTGTACAAGCCGGGCACGGCGATGCCGGGCGCGGGCGCACGCCGTTGGACGCACGCCCACAAGATAGTGTTCCACAATCGGGTGGGGATGTAAAGAAAACGGGCGCGCCCGCCGAACAGATGGCGAAGGACCGGCCGCAGGCCGCATGTTCACCGCAACTCCAGCCGCCTTGTTTCGCGCAGATTCCCATGACCGCACCGCACCGCAGCCTCTGCCTCATCCACGCCAACTGCCAGGGCGACCCGCTGGCGGCCCTGCTGGCCGCATCGCCGCAGTTCGCGGAACGCTACGAAATCCGCCGGTACACCAACTACCTGCGCGAGCGCATCGCGCCCGCCGAGCTTTCCGGCTGCGGCCTGTTCCTGTACCAGCACCTGGGCGAAAAATGGGACGACCACGCCTCGGACCGGCTGCTGGCCATGGTCAACCCGGCCGCGCGGGTGCTGCGCCTGCCCAACATGCTGTTCACGGGCTACTGGCCGTTCTGGACCAACAAGAGCCCCATGGACTTCGGCGACGCGTTCCTGGACCGGCTGGTGTCCATGGGCCTGAGCATGGCGGAAATCCTGCACGTGTACCTGCACGGCGACATCGCGGCCAAGTACGACCTGGACGCCATGCTGCGCCACTCGCTTGCGGTGGAGCGGGACAAGGAGCGCGGGGCGGGGGGTGGACGCAGGAACGGCTGTTCGCCACCATCAACCACCCCAACCGGCGGCTGGTGCTGCACGTGGCGGAAGGGGTGCTGGCGGAGCTGGGCATGGACCCGCTGCCCCCGGCGGCGCGCGACGGCTTCACGGACCCGTACCCGGAATTCGAACTGCCCATCCACCCGCAGGTGGCCGCCCACCACGGTCTGGCCTTCGGCGGGCCGGACGCCACGTTCAACATCTACGGACGGCGCATGACCTTCGAGGACTACGCGCGCCGCTACGCCGACTGCCGCCTGCGCGGCATCGACAATTTCATCGGATACTTGCAGCTGGTGTGATCCGCCGGGGCCGGGCGGCGTTCCGCTACCCGTCGAGCCCCAGCAGGGTGGCCGCGCTGGACAGCAGCACTTCTATTTCCCCGTCGGACAGATCCAGCCGCCGTTGCAGGCGGTGGCATTCGTCGGCGGGGTCGAACAGGGGGTAGTCGCTGCCGAACAGTATGTGCTCGCGGTCGTGCCCGTCGAAGATGGCGCGCAGGGTGGCGTCGTCGATGAACGAAAGGCTGCTGGAGGTGTCCATCCACACCTCGCGGCCCACCAGCGCCTCCAGCGCGTACTTCCAGTGCAGGTAGCCGCCGAGGTGCGCGGCGATGAACCGGGCCCGCGGAAAGGCGTCCAGCAGCGCGGCCAGCTTGTACGGGCAGGAGGGGTTCTCGGCCGGGGGCAGTTTGTCGCCGATGTGGCACATGAACACGAAGTCGTCCTGCGCCGCCTCGATGATGGGCAGCAGGCGCGGGTCGTCCAGCCGGAAGCCCTGGAATTCCGGGTGCAGTTTCAGCCCCCGGATGCCTGCCGCGCGCAGCCGGTCCAACTGGTGCTCCCAGTCCTGGTACTCGGGGTGCACGGTGCCGAAGGCCACCACCCCAGGGTGACTGCGCTGCAAGTCCACGGCAAAGGCGTTGGCGGGCACCACCTG
>JALHHV010000323.1 GCA_022837365.1 Desulfovibrio sp.
CGCGCAGGTCGTCCCTGTGGCTGGCGTGCAGCAGTTCGATGAGGAAAAGGCGGGCTTCGATGAATTCGGGATGGCGGTCCAGCCCCTGGCGCAGGGTGGCTATGGCGTCATCGGGTTGGCCGTTTTCGGCCAGCAGGCGGGCGAGCGGAAAAAAGACCTTCGAACTCGGTTCGAGTTCAAGTACCTCTTGATACCACTCAATTTTTGCCTTCATCAGATCCGGCTCCCGGTGTGGCCGCTTCCGCCTGCGTCTCGGGGAAGATGTAGAGGATTTCGTTGTCCTTCACGAAGTTCAACCGCTTGCGGATCATCTTTTCGACATATTTCCCGTCCGCCTGCAAGAGCCGTATTTCGCGGCTGAGGGCCAGGTTGCGGGCGTCGAGGTCCTTGAGCCGGGCCTCCATGGCGGTGCATTGCTGCTTCAGCGCCTTGTAGGCCACTATGCCCTGCCCGCTCCAGACGAGACGGTACAGCAGGACGACGTTGAGGGCCAGGGAAAGGCCGATGAGCAGGCGGCGCCAGAACATCTCGGTCACTGCAACAGCCGACGCTGCTCGCCGCGTCGGCGCATGGCGGAAACCGGCCCTTTCAGCTCTTCCAGAAAATTCGCCGTGGCCCGCTCTATCCGGCGCACGTCGTCCTCGTCCAGCAGCACGGCGTCAAGCCGTTCCATGAACGACTTGAGCACGGTGAACTCCTGCATCAGTTCGCCCCCAAGCTCCAGCCGTTCCAGGTCCGGCTCCAGCTCGAGGATGGTCTGCAGGCAGTTCTTCAACCTGCTGTGCAGTCCCTCGTGATCCTGCATGAATGCGTCTCCGGCCATGTGACCCGCTGCTGCGGGCTAGGCCCGTCCGGCGCCTTCCTTGAGCCAGTTTCCGTAAAATGTATACAGGTAGTTGAAGCCGGAAAATACCGTGAGAAACAACGCGATGTAAAGCATAAACTGCCCGGCGGGGTTGGGGTCCAGCCCGAACCACGGGTAGTGCAGCATCAGCGGCACCAGCGCGAACATCTGCATCACGGTCTTCATCTTGCCGAACTTGTCGGCGGCGATGACCAGCCCCTCGTCGGCGGCCACGGCCCGCAGACCGGTGACCATCAGTTCGCGCGCGATGATCACGATGGCGATCCACCCGGCGATCCAGCCCAGCTCCACCAGCATGATCAGCACCGAACCGATGAGGATCTTGTCGGCCAGCGGGTCCAGGAACTTGCCGAAGCTGGTCACCATGTTCGACCGGCGCGCGATGTGGCCGTCGATGACGTCGGTCAGCGAGGCCAGCGCGAACAGCACCACGGCCACCAGGCAGGTGATGCGGCCGGGGAACATCATCAGCACGACGATGGCGGGCACGATGAAGATGCGCGCCAGCGTGATGCGGTTGGCGAGGTTGAACATCCGCTTGAGGGGACTTGGTTGCTGCGTCATGAGGGTGTTCCTAGCACACTTCGCCGCGCTGGCAAAGGGCGGATGGATGCCGCGCGGGGGCGCGGAAGAGGGCCATGGACATGATGGGCGCGAGGCGCGCGGCTTCGCACGCCCCGCCGTTGCCCTGCGAATCAGGCGTGGGTGCTGGCCACGGCTTCCAGGCTGTTCTCGGACGCGGCCGCGATGTTGTCGGCCAGTTCCAGGAAGCCCTGCTTGGCGCGCGAGTCCTCTTCCAGCATCACCACGGGCACGCCACGGTCGGCGGCCACCACGGTGGCCGGGTCCAGCGGCACCGCGCCAAGGAAGGTCAGGCCGTACTTCTCGGCCAGTTCGCGGCCGCCGCCCTTCTTGAACAGCGAGATTTCGCCGCCGCAGTGGGGACAGTACAGGCCGCTCATGTTCTCGACCACGCCCAGCACGTTGGCCTGGGCGTACTGCAGGAAGTTGATGGCCTTGCGCACGTCGGCCAGCGAGATTTCCTGGGGGGTGGTCACCACCACGCACAGGGCGTCGGGGATGGTCTTCAGCACGGTCATGTGCTCGTCGCCGGTGCCGGGGGGGGAGTCGATGAGCAGGAAGTCCAGGTCGCCCCAGTTCACGTCGGACACGAACTGGCGGATGGCCGCCGTCTTCTTGGGGCCGCGCCACAGCACCGCCGTGTCGCGGTCCTTGAGCAGCGAATCCATGGAGATGACGAACAGGTTGTCGTTGTACTTCGCGGGGTTCAGCAGGCCGCCGCGCTCGTCGGCCTCTATGCCCGCGCGCAGGCCCAGCAGGTTGGGCACGCTGGGGCCATGGATGTCCACGTCCAGGATGCCCACCTTGTAGCCGCGCGCGGCCAGCGCGGCCGCCGTGTTCACGGTGACGGAACTCTTGCCCACCCCGCCCTTGCCGCTCATGATGAAGAGCTTGTATCTGATCCGCCCCAGCGTGGACGAGATGATCTCGTCCTGAATGGCCATGCCGGCGCTGGGCTTGCCCGTTTCGGCCTTGTTCCTGGCCGAGGGGCAGGTGCTGCACGAGGACATAAGGATGCTCCTTGTCTGTGGCCGCCGGCCGGTGGCGTGGCGGGCCATGGAATTGCGATGCGGCGGGGCTTGCCCGCTCCGGTAAGGTAATGAATCGGGCCGCCCCGTCAAGCAAAAGCGAAAGCACTGGCAAAAGCGGGGGCAAAAGCGCACGGGCGGAGGGGATGCGCCGGAGCGGTGTGTGCGGCAACGCACGCGTCGGGCCGGCGGCGGGGCCCAGGCCGGCAATTCGGGGGATCAGCCGCGCCAGCCGTGCGTGCCCACCAGGTCCACGAAGGCCACGCCGCCCTTGCTTTCGCGCACCACGCGCCCGCCCTCCTTGCGCACCACCACCAGTTCCTGCATGCGCTTGCTGGCCCCCACGGGGATGACCAGGATGCCGGGGTCGGCCAACTGCTCGATGAGCGGGGCCGGAACCGCAGGCCCGCCCGCCGTGACCAGGATGCGGTCGTAGGGGGCGGCCTCGGGCCAGCCCAGGGTGCCGTCGTCCAGCTTCAGCCGCACCTTGCGGTACTTCAGCGTGCGCAGCAGGTCGCGCGCGGCGGCGTGCAGTTCGCGGATGCGTTCCACCGTGTACACGTCCAGCCCCATCTCGGCCAGCACGGCGGCCTGGTAGCCGGAACCGGTGCCGATCTCCAGCACCCGCAGGCCCGCCTGCGGCTCGATGATCTGCGACATGAGCGCCACGATGAACGGCTGCGAAATGGTCTGGCCGTGCCCGATGGGCAGGGGATGATCCTCGTAGGCCTGGGCGCGCAGGGCTTCCTGCACGAACAGGTGGCGCGGCACGGAACGCATGGCCGCGAGCACGGCCGGGTCGGTGATGCCGCGCGTCTCGAGTTGCTGTTTCACCATGCGCTCGCGGTTGCGCTTCATGTCGAGCATGCGCGGTCCTCTCTGGAATGGGTGCCCTGCCGGGGCCGCATCGCGGGTGCCCGCCGGTTCGCGGCCCGGCGAGACGGGCGACGCGCACGGCCTGGCGCGCCGGACCTTGCAGGGCGGCGCGGGACGCGGTGGCGAACGCCACGGCTCGGAATGCCAGGCACGGGCGAGCGGCGGAACAAGGGCGCAAACTGTCGGGACGGGCGTTGCGAGCCGCCTCGTCCATACGGCCCCGGCATGGTTTGGAAAACAGATTTTGCCCCCGGCGTCAATCCGGACGCCCGCGCAGGCCGGGGCGGCGGGTGTGGCGGAACGCCGCCTGCCTCCATCAACCGGGCGCGGCGCCCCGGCTGGCTTGACTTATACGCGGAGTATGCGACACTTGCCGAAACATGCATGCGGGGGAAACCATGCTCTACGTCGGCGACCTCATGTCCACCGGCCTCTTCACCCTGAAGAAGACCGACTCGCTCCGGGCGGCGCGCTCGTTGATGCAACTGGCCCGCATCCGGCACATTCCCATCGTGGACGCCAAGGGCGACTTCCAGGGGCTGCTGACCCACCGCGACATCCTGTCCGCCACCATCTCGCGCTTCGCCGACGTGGACGAGGCGGTGCAGAACGAGATCGACTCGGGCATCCCCGTGGGCGAAATCATGCGCACCGACGTGGTGCGGGTGGCTCCGGGCACCCTGCTGCGCGACGCGGCCGAACTGCTGCTGCACCACAAGTACGGGTGCCTGCCCGTGACCGACGGCGACCGGCTGGTGGGCATCGTGACCGAGGCGGACTTCCTGAAGCTGACCATCAGCCTGCTGGATGCCGTAGAGCATCCCTAGGCGGGCCACACCAACGGTTTGGACACGAGCCGCCCGGCTTTCAGGGCGGCTTTTCACTTGAAAGGATCAGGAGACATGACTGCAGCAAAGAATCTTTCCATCGTGATCGTCGGCGGCTTCATGCTTTTCCAGGACATGGAAGGGCCGGAAGTCATCCTTACCCCGGACACGGGGCGCGCCTCGCCGCATCAGGACCTGACCCTGACCCTGCGCGACAAGAAGTCGGGCATCCGGTCCGTCACCGTCACGGTGAAAAAGAATTCCCACTCGCTGGTCGTGCTCGACAGCGCCTTCTCCGACGGCCGCCGCGAACAGCGCGTGACCTTCAACCTGAAGGACGCGGGCCTGAAGGACGGGGCCTTCGACCTTGAGGTGCGCGCGACCGACACCTCGCTGGCCGGGTTCGGCAAGGGCAACACCACCACCAGAATCTACCCCATGCGGCTGGACACCCAGCCCCCGCGCGTTTCGGTGAAGAGCATGCCCCCCTACGTGCGGCGCGGCGGCACCGGCTCCATCCTCTATTCTGTCAACGAAGAGGTGGAACGCACCGGCGTGAAGGTGGGCGACCTGTACTTCCCGGGGTTCAGGCAGCCCAGCGGCGACTACATCTGCTTCTTCGCCTTCCCGCACTTCCTCACCGTGGCCCAGTACGCGCCGGAAATCACCGCCGTGGACCTTTCCGGCAACGCCATGGCCAGCCGTCTGGTCATCCGCCCGCTGGACAAGGCGTTCCGGCATGACAACATCAATCTTTCCGAAAGCTTCCTGGCCAGCAAGATGCCCGAGTTCGAGCAGGAGGTGCCCGGCGAGATGACCCAGCTGGAGCGCTTCCTGAAGGTGAACAGCGAACTGCGCACGGCCAACGAGCGCACGCTGCTGGAAGTCGGCAAGGACACCGGGCCCGCCATGCTCTGGCACGGCGCCTTCCAGCAGTTGCCCAACTCGGCCACCAGGGCCGGTTTCGCCGACAACCGCAGCTACATCTACAACGGGCAGAAGGTGGACAACCAGACCCACCTGGGGCTGGACTTCGCCTCGCTGGCCATGGCCGCCTGGTGATCGTGGATCACGGCCTTGGCCTGCAAACCCTGTACTCGCACCTCAGCGAGATTTCGGCCAACGTGGGCCAGCAGGTGAAGAAGGGCGACATCATCGGCAAGACCGGCACCACCGGCATGGCCGGTGGCGACCACCTGCACTTCGGGGTGACCGTCAGCGGGGTGCAGGTGCAGCCCGTGGAATGGCTGGACCCGCACTGGATCGAGGACAACGTGACCTCGCGCCTGAAGTAGCCGCCTGCCCGGCCGGTTTCGCCTGGCCGGACGCAGGACGCATGAACGCACGGCGGGGAGTCCCATGGGCTCCCCGTCTTCTTTTGTGCCAGTGCTATCCGCCCCCCTGCTCCCCTTCCAGGAATGCCTTCAGGGCCACGGCGTTGTTGTGGGCTTCGTCCCGCGCCGCGAACAGCAGCGTGACCCGGTCCGGCCCGGCAGCCAGGCGGCGCAGCCGCTTCATATCCTCGTGCTTCGACGCGCGCAGTTCCGCATGGTAGCGCGCCAGAAATTCCGGCCACCGGTCGGGGTCGTGGCCGAACCAATGGCGCAGGTCGTCGGACGGGGCCACGCCGCGCAGCCAGTGGTCGATGCGGGCCGCCTCGCGCGCAAGGCCGCGCGGCCACAGCCGGTCCACCAGCACGCGCAGGCCGTCTCCGCCA
>JALHHV010000324.1 GCA_022837365.1 Desulfovibrio sp.
CGCGTTCTCCTGCATTCGCTTGCGTCTGCGGACCCTGCGGCGTAGGGTGTGACGCCCGGCGTCGCCGGGTATCACAGGAGAACGCGACGAAATATGAATCCACGTGTACTTGTGGCCCTCAGGAAATTTCTGAAGATTGCCGATCATACTCCCGGCAGGCTGCGGCTCAAGGTGGACCTCGCCGTCCTCCGGCATCCGGCCGCCGCGCAGTTGCGCGCCCTGACGCCCGAAACATGGCCGGGCCTGCGCGGGACACGCTTCGACGTGTTCACCTCCACGCTCACGCTGGACTACGATCCGGGGGTGCTGCCGGGGGAACTGTTCGAGGAATTGCTGGCCACGGCCGACGAGGACCGGGCCGCGCTGCTTGCGGAAAGGCTGTGCGGCGCCACGTCCGCCTGACCGCAACGGGGAAAATCATGTCGCGCAAGCGGGGGCATGACTAGGCTGGACAGGCTGCGTGGGCTGCCTGGGCAGAACGGGGCTGGGTTGGTTGCAGTGGGCCGGATTGGGCACCGTGCCCGCCAGCGCGCGGAATGGGCGGGGCTGCCGGCCCGTGACGCCGTGACGTCAACGTTCCGGACGGGAGAAGACACATGACGCTCGCCAAGAAGCTGATTCTGGGATTCGGTCTTGTTCTTGTGCTGCTGGTGGCGATGGGAGCCATTTCCTACAAGGCGCTGTCGGACGCCACCTTCGGCTTCACGGACTACCGGCGCACGGCACGCGGTTCGCTCATGAGCGGGGGCATCATGACCCACATGCTGCAAATGCGCCTTGGCGTGCTGAGCTACATGAACACCTCGTCCGAGGCGGCCCTGCGCACCTACGAGGAAGCCCGCGCGGAACTGGCCAAGGGGCTGGACGAGGCCGACAAGACCATCAGGAATCCCGACCGCCGCAAGCATCTGGCCACCGTGGCCGAGGCCCTCGCCCAGTACACCGACGGCATGGCCGAACTGCGCAAGCACGACCAGGCGCGCCTGGTGGAAATCAGCGCCCTGAACGCCATGGGCCCGCAACGCGTGCAGGCCCTTGCCCAACTGGCGGAAGCGGCCCAGCGCGAAGGCGACACGGTGGGCGCCGCACGGGCCGAGGCGGTCATCCGCGCCATGCTGGAACTGCGCGTGACCGTGGTCAAGATGATGGCCGACACCGACGTCAAATGGCTGGAACAGGCCAAGCAGGATGCCGTGCAGGTGGGCGAGTCCTTCAACCGGCTGGTGGCGGACGTGCGCAACCCCGTGCTGCGTGACCGGGCGCGCGAGTTGTACCAGCAGCGCACCGACTATTTTTCGGCGTTCGAGCGCATGTCCGCCGCGGCCCTGAAGCGCGACGCCGTGTTCAACGAACGCCTGGTCAAGCTGGGCCCGGCCATCGCCCAGGCCTGCGACGCCATCCAGAGCAGCTACGAAACGGAACAGCGCGAGATCGGGCCGCGCGTGCAGGCGGCCAACGAGCAGGCCCAGTTGCTGACCGGGGGCATCGCCGTGGTGGCCGTGGTTGCGGGCGTGTTCATCTCGTGGCTGCTGATCCGGGTGGTCATGGCCCAGCTGGGCGCGGACCCGGCGGCGCTGGGCGCCGTCACCCGGCGCATCGCCGCCGGCGACCTGGACGTGTCCTTCGACGCGGGCGGCGGCAGGCTGCGCGGCGTGTACGCCGACATGAAGGAGATGGTGGACGGCCTCGTCTCGGTGATCACCGAGGTGCGCTCGGGCGCGGAAAACGTGGCCTCGGGCAGCGAAGAGCTTTCCGCCTCGGCCGAAACCCTGTCGCAGGGCGCCACCGAACAGGCCGCATCCATAGAAGAGATATCCTCGTCCATGGAAGAGATGGCGTCCAACATCCGCCAGAACATGGAAAACGCCCGCCAGACCGAGACCATCGCCGTGCAGGCCGCCAACGACGCCGAAGGGGGCGGCAAGGCCGTGGGCGACACCGTGGGCGCCATGCGCGAGATTGCGGCCAAGATATCCATCATCGAGGAAATCGCCCGCCAGACCAACCTGCTGGCGCTGAACGCGGCCATCGAGGCGGCCCGCGCCGGTGAACACGGCAAGGGTTTTGCCGTGGTGGCGGCCGAGGTGCGCAAGCTGGCCGAACGCAGCGGCGAGGCGGCGGCCGAGATCAGCGAGCTTTCGTCGTCCAGCGTGGCCGTGGCCGAGCATGCCGGAGAAATGCTGACCAAGATGGTGCCGGGCATCCGCCGCACCGCCGAACTGGTGCAGGAGATAGCCGCCGCCAGCAACGAGCAGAACGTGGGCGCGGAACAGGTCAACAAGGCCATCGCCCAACTCGACCAGGTCATCCAGCAGAACGCCTCGGCCTCGGAGGAAATGGCCTCCACGTCCGAAGAACTTTCCAGCCAGGCCGAGCAGTTGCAGGCCACCGTCTCGCGCTTCCGCGTGGCCTCGCTGGACGGGGGCGTAACGCGCGCGCCGCGCCGGACCCAGTCCCCGGGGGGCCCGCGCGCCGTGGCGGCCCAGGCGCCGCGCAAGGCGGTGTCCGGCAAGGGCGGCAACATCGCCCTGGACATGGGCGCGGATGCGGACGACAGCGAGTTCGAGCGCTTCTAGGTTCGTTGGCAAGGAAAACAAGCCTGCCATGAGGGAGCATGCCTCAGCCGTTAGGCGAGCTTGCGAGTCTTACGGATGAGGACCGCAGCGCGCTCTTATCGTATTTGACCGAAAGGGCAGGCGAAGTTTGACCGCGTTGCGCTCGATGCCCGTAACACTCGCAAGCTCGCGTAACGGGCACGCTTCGCGCCCTTCGGGTCGGTCAGCCAAAGGGCGAAAGGACAATTTAGAAACAGCCCTAGCGCCTGGCACTTTCAGGAGGCAGCATCATGTACGAGACCAGCCAGTATCTTACCTTCACCCTTGGTGAAGAGGTGTTCGCGCTGGACATAAGCACCGTGCGCGAAGTGCTGGAAAACTGACCGCCATCACGCGCATTCCCCGCACGCCGGAATTCATGCGCGGGGTCATCAACCTGCGCGGGCGCGCCGTGCCCGTGCTGGAGTTGCGGCGCAAGTTCGGCATGGAGCCGGTGGCCGACACCGTGAGCACGTGCATCATCATCGTGGAGGCCGAACTGGAAGGCGAGGGGGCCGTCATCGGCGCGCTGGTGGATTCGGTGCGCGAGGTCATCGAGATCCCGGCCGAGGCCATCGAGCCCGCGCCGCGCATGGGCACCGCCGTGCGCCAGGACTTCATCAGGGGCATGGGCCACCGCAACGACGGCTTCGTGATCATCCTGGACGGCAACCGCATCTTCTCGGTGGAGGAACTGGCCGCCACCGGGGCGGCGGTGGGCGCCGGAGCGCTGCCGGGCGAGGACGCGGCCCCCGTGGCCGCCACGGCCGGTGGCGAGGGCGCGCCCCTGTAGCACGCCGGAACGGCGCACACGCGGGATACACAACGGGCCGGGCGCATGCGTCCGGCCCGTTTCCTCGTCTGGCCTATGGCCTTGCGTCGCCCCGGTGTTCCGGGTAGCCTTGCGTACACCCGCAACGGGCGGCACGCCGCCACAGGAGTCAGCAACCGGTGAGCGCCACAGACGCCACGCAATCCACCAGTTCCGGCGCAGGTTCCCGTCCCGGACGCACCAGCGCCCGCAAGGCCGACTGCGCGCCCGGTGCCGATTTCGACGACGCCCCGGTATGCCAGCAACACTGCGAGCATGCCGACGTCATCGCGCGGGTGCGCGCCCGGCTGGCCCCGGACGAGGACATGGCCGAACTGGCCGCCACCTTCCGGCTGCTGGGCGACCGCACCCGGGTGCGCATCCTGGAGGCGTTGGCCTGCGACGAGTTGTGCGTGTGCGACCTGGCCGCCGTGGTGGGGCACAGCCAGTCCGCCGTCTCGCACCAGTTGCGCCTGCTGCGCGCGGCCAAACTGGTGCGCGTGCGCCGCGACGGCAAGAACGCCTTCTACACCCTGGACGACGACCACGTGCGCGACCTGTTCCGCCAGGCGCTGGACCACGTGCAGGAAAGCCGCTGACCCGGCGGGGCAAGGAGCATTTTTCCATGTCCCAGTTGTCCCAGCTGTCCCGAACCTTCCGCCCCGCCGTATCCCGGCCCCCGGCCGCCCGCCCGCGCGGGCTTGCCCTGCGCGTGGCCGCCTGCCTTGCGCTGTGCTGCGGCCTTGCCGCGCTGCCCGTGCCCGCGCGGTACCTGCCGACGCCGGCTCCGTCCATCCTGCCCGGCGAGGCCCGGGCGGAGATGAACGTGGGCCAGACCATCTACGTGCCGGTATATTCCTCGGTGGTGTACGGCAACCGGGGCCGCGCCCTGAACGTCACCGCCATGCTCTCGGTGCGCAACACCGACCAGCGCGTGCCCATCACCCTGATGGAGGTGCGCTACGTGGACGAGCACGGCCAGACGGTGCGCAACTACCTGGACGGGCCGCGCCAACTGCCCCCGCTGGGTTCCGCCCGGTTCGTGGTGGAGGAATCGGACACCCTGGGCGGTTCAGGCCCCGCCTTCCTCGTGGTGTGGCGCGCCGCCGCGCCGGTGTCGCAGCCCCTGGCCCAAGGGGTGATGCTCGGCGCCATGTCGTCGCAGGGCATTTCATTCATTACCGAGGGGAGGGTGGTCGGCGGCGTGAGGTGACCGTCG
>JALHHV010000325.1:0-8156 GCA_022837365.1 Desulfovibrio sp.
GGTCTTCCATAACAAATCAAAAGGAGTTTTTCTTACACCACCATAGCTGTAAGCATACGAGAACCCCGCGCATAGCGCGGGGTTTTCTACATACAAAAAGAGGCGCCCCATGGGGACGCCCCTTCTCGCACGCATGCATTCTCAGTCCGTTGCGCGCCTGCCCGCTTCGCGGTAGGGCCACACCAAAGGAGGCACGCATGCGCCCTACGCCGTCACTTTTCCGTTCCGGCCCGTGGCCGCTCGCGGTCCGCGCCGCAGCGGCGGCCCTGCTGACCCTGCTGCTGGCGCTGCCCCTGACGCTGGCCGTCTTTTCCGCACTCCCCACACAGGCCGCGCAGAATGCCGTCTACCACGGCAACGTGCAGTCGCACATTTTCCACCAGCAGGGCTGCACCTACTACGCGTGCAAAGCCTGCACGGCGGTGTTCACCACGCGCAAAGCAGCCCTGCACGCGGGCTTTCGCCCCTGCAAGGTGTGCAAGCCGTAGGGACTCCGGCCAGATCGCGCTGGCCTAGGCCATGATGCGCTTGCGGTACGCGTACAGATGGTAGGCGTTGAAGGCCAGGAACAGTCCGCCCGCCACGATATGCGCCCGCTCGCGCCCGGCCAGCCCGAACAGGATCAGCGCCGCCAGCGACCCGGCCATGCCCCGCTTGGAGATGCGCATGGCCTCGGCCTTGGTCAGGCGGCGGCAGCAGCACGCCTTCTTCGGGGCCGCCTGTTCCTGCGCGGCAAAGGCATCCAGCATCTTGGCCGCTTCCAGCAACTGCTCCTGGGTCACGGCCTCCGGGTCGTATTCCACCAGCAGGCCGCCGGTGCGCGGGTTGGCCGTGGCGGAAAGCACGCCCGGCGTTTCGCGCAGGGTGCCTTCGATGGCGGCGGCCGCCTCCGGATTGCGCAACGCATCACACCGGATGCGCACCCTGCCGTCGATGAAGCTGCTGATCATGATCCACTCCTCCTTGCCGCGCCGGGCGCGGCCGTGCTGCGGATACGTCCGTTATGCCGTGCCGGAATCCTTGGCCTTGCGGGGGCCTTTGGTGGCCTTGCCCGCGCCTTTGCCCCCGCTTTTGGCCTCGCCCTTGTCCGTACCCTTTGCGGGCATGGCCTTGGCGGACGTAGCAGACTTGGCAGGCTTGGCGGGTTTGGCCGAAGCACGGGAGGAACCGGCCTTGGCCACCGTGGTTCCGGCCTTGGCGGGCTTGGAAGCCGCCGCCGGGGTGGCCCCGGCCGTCACCGCCGTGCCCACGGGCAGGGCCATCACGCCCGGCTTGCGATCCGCGCCGCGCCGTCCTTCCGCGTCGCCGTTGCCCAGCATGGGCCGCATGGCGTTCAGGGCCACCCCCACGGTGGTCAGGTTGTGCAGCAGGGCCAGCATGCCCGGCTGCGCCCGGCCCACCAGGCCCAACGCCATGAAGGCCGAGTTCAGCCCCATGATGGACCCGAAGTTAACGTGGATGCGCCGCAGGGTGGCCTTGGCCAGCCGCCGGGCGGTCAGCAGTTCGGCAAGGTCGTTGCCGGAAAGCACCACGTCGGCCACCTCGCGGGCAAGGTCCGCCCCGTCGCGCAGGGATACGCCCACGTCGGCGGCGGACAGGGCGGGCGAATCGTTGATGCCGTCGCCCACCATGACCACCTTGCCGCCATCGGCCTGCAACTGCCGCACGATGTCGGCCTTGTCCGCGGGCAGCACCTGGGCGCGCCATTCGTCCACGCCCACGGCGGAGGCCACGGCGGCGGCCGTCACCGGCCCGTCGCCGGTCAGCATGATGATGCGCTTCACGCCCTGCCCGCGCAGGCCCTTGACCACGTCGGCAGCCTCGGGGCGCAGCGGGTCCTCGATGCACAGAATGCCCGCCAGTCTGCCGCCCATGGCCAGGTGCAGGATGGAGTAGCCCTTGGCGGCCCATTCGTTGACCACCGGCAGGAATTCGTCCAGGGGCACGCCCTCGTCCTCGTGGACGAAGTGGCGGCTGCCCACCAGCACGCGCTTGCCGCGCAGGCGCGAGGCGATGCCGTGGGCCACCACGTATTCGGCCTTGCGCACCACGGCGCGGGCCACGGGGTGGGGAAAATGCTCTTCCAGGCACGCGGCCAGGCGCAGCACGTCGTCGCGCCCGTGCCCGTTCAGCGGGATGACCTCGGCCACGCGGGGCCGCGCCTCGGTGAGGGTGCCGGTCTTGTCGAAGACCACGGTGTCGGCCCCGGCCAAGCCTTCGATGAACCGGCCGCCCTTGATGAGCACGCCGTGGCGCGCGCCTTCGCGCATGCCGGTAAGGATGGCCAGGGGCGTGGCCAGGCGGATGGCGCACGAGTAGTCCACCAGCAGCACCGACGCGGCGCGGGCCACGTCGCGGGTGACGGCCCACACCCCCGCCGCCAGCAGGAAGCTGTACGGCACGATGGCGTCGGCCAGGCGTTCCGCCTTGCCCTGCACGTTGGCCTTCAACGCTTCCGACCGCTCGATGAAGCCCACGATCTGGTTGATGCGCGTCTCGGACCCCACGCCGGTGGGCCGGATGTCCAGCCGCCCTTCCTCCACCACGGTGCCCGCGTAGACCGAGGCCCCGGGCCGCCGGGCCACGGCCAGAGGTTCGCCGGTCATGGAGGTCTGGTTGACCATGGCCTCGCCCTCGGCCACCACGCCGTCCACGGGGATGGACGACCCGGCGCGGACAACCACCAGGTCGTCGTCGGCCAGGGCGGAAAGGGGCACCTGCACCTCGGCCTCGCCGCGCTTCACCCACACGGTGTCCACGTCCACGGCCAGGCTTTCGGCCAGGCTTTCACGCGACTTCTTGCGGGTCCATTCCTCCAGGAATTCGCCCACGGCGAACAGCGCGGTGATCAGCCCCACGGAGCGGAAGTCGCCCCGCACCAGCGAGATGCCCAGGGCCGCGGCGTCCAGCACGTCCACGTTGAGGCGGCCGGAGGCCAGCGAGCGGCCCCCCTTGAGCAGGAAGGGCAGCGCACGGAAGAAGGCGGAGATCATGCGCACGATGCGCGGCAGGAAGGGGCGCAGGATCAGGTAGCGGATCAGCCCGCTCGCGCCGGGCGTGGCACCGGCCATGGCCAATCCGCCCAGCCCGGCAACGCCAGCCGCACCGGCGGCCCCGTCCATTGCCACGGCGCCCATGCCGTGCAGCCCGGCGGCGGGAACCCCCGGCGGCAGGTGCGCGCCCATGGGGCCGCGCGCCTGGCGGGCCGCACCGGCGACGCCGCCCGGAATCACGCCATCATGCCGGGCCGGGCCGCGCGCGTGCTGCCGGGCGGAGGGTCGCCGGGACTCGGCCACGGGCTTGCCCGAGGCCTTGTCGGCAGCCTTCTTGCCCGCAGACGCGCGCGCGCCGTCCGTACGCTTGGCGGCTTCGGCCTTTCTGGGGGGCGAACGGCGCGGCGCGCCACCGGCGACGAAACCGTCCACCACGGCCAGCACCTCGCCCCGCGCGGCGGGGCGGGCGTAACGTACCAGCACGCTGCCGGTACTGGCGGTGGCGTGCGCCTCGGCCACGCCTTCGACGGCCACGATGCGGGCCACCAAGTCGTGCGCCCGGTCCTGGGAAAACGAACCGGGGGCGCAACGCAGGCGCATGCGCCCCGGCAGTTCGTGTGCTATGCGATAGTCCATGCGCCTCGTCCGTTACGAGTTTGGTGCGGGTTTGATCCGGGCTCGGCCCGATCAGGCCTTGGCGGCTTCGGCCGCCGCTTCGGGGGTGGCCGTTTCGGCGGTGTCCTTGCGCTGCTTGTGCACGTGTTCGGCTTCGGCCACGATGTCCTCCACGTGCTCGCGCACGGTTTCCGCGTAGGCGGAGGCCTTTTCCTTCAGATCGAAGCCATGGCTCAGCAGGTCGGCCATGGCCGGGCGGATGTCGAACTTGCCCCGGCCCAGCATCACCGCGCCCAAGGCGCCCAGCGCCACGCCGCCCACGAAATACAGCCCGTACTTGAGATTCTCGTTCATTCCCGACTCCTTGTGCTGAGTGCGCCGTCACGCGTCCGGCCATGTCAGGCAATCACCTCCGCCGGCCCGGTGCCGTGCGGGAGTGCCACCTTATTTGATATCGAAAATCACTGTCAACACCCCTTCTCCGCCCCCGCCCTGGCCGATGTCGACCGGATGGGACAGAGGATTTGCCAACGCTAGCACCCGTAACCGGATCGTGACAATCTTTTTCCAATTTTGTGCCTGATTATCACGTTCAACTTCAACACGCCGTCCTCTTTACACAAATAAATCCGGCGTCCTCCAGTGAAGTGAAGGACGCCGGCAAGGGGCATCGGCGGGGCGGATTGCGCCGGTCGGTCAAGCGTGGCAGGCCGGTGGGCCGGGTCGATGCGGATGGTGTTGCGCTGGGGGCTGTTTCCAAATCAGGATTTTCGTTCGTTGGCAAGGAAAACGAGCCTGCCATGAGGGAGTGCCTCAGCCGTTAGGCGAGCGCGTAGCGCGAGTCTTACGGATGAGGACCGCAGCAGGTGAAGTTTGACGAAGCCAACGGGCGAAAGGACTATTTGGAGACAACCCCTAGTGCTTCAGGAGCTTGGTATACATGAAGTATCCGATCACTCCGAGCACGATGACGCCAACGACAATGGAACCGATATCCGCGAAACTCATGGTGCCTCCTCGGGCCTGGCCCGTCAGGATCGGCAGGCGGCTTCCGTCGTCCACCGGGTTTGCGCCGCGCCTTCCCGGAACGGGGACGTGACGGCGCGTTGCTGGGCGCCGCCTGGGCGGCATGTCTTCTGGTCAACGGCTGACCGTACACGAAACGGCCCCGCCGCATGCGGGTACTGAAGGGAGAGGACAACGGACGAGGCCGCCCGGCGGAGTGCACAAGCAGACAGGGGAGAAGACGACTGCGTCCGGGGGGCGTAGAGGGCAGGAGGGAAAAAGACGGACGGGACACGGCGTGAACGCATGGCCTGGCCTCCCGCGCGGTGGTGCGCAGAGCGGAGATTTCGGCATGCATCGGCCGCATGGCGCTCATTGAGCGTCCGGTCGGTGCAAGGACATGTTCCGCCCGCCAGTCCCCGAAGTCAAGGCAAAACCGGGCGGATGAGAAAAAAAGTACATGGATTGACGTTATGCTGACGCGCCGCATGCGGGTTGCGGCGTCCGCGCGTCCTGACGTCCATGCGAGCGCCCGCCACAGGCTCCGGCACGCGCGCGCCGAAGCATCGCCCCCGCCGCGCCCCTATCCTTCGTCCGGCGCAATGAACTCTCCGGCCAGTCCCGTGATCTCCGGCAACCCGTGGCCCACGTCCGGCGCATCGGGCTCGGCCTCGTTCTCCTCGAACAGCACGGCGAAGCTGGCGCCCTCAGGGCCGGAGGCCACCTTCAGCCGCCCGCCCAGCTGCGCCACCAGGCTGCCCACCAGTTGCATGCCCAGCGTGGCCCCCCCGGCGGGGTCGAAGCCTTCCGGCAGCCCCACGCCGTCGTCGGTGACGCGCACCTCCACCAGCCGCCCGTCCCGCCGGGCCGCGATGGCGACGCGCCCCGCATCGCGGCCGGGAAAGGCGTGCTTGATGGCGTTGGTGACCAGTTCGTTGAGGATCAGCCCGCAGGGGATGGCCGCCGACACCGGCAGGAACAGCGGCGGCAGGTCCAGCGCCAGTTCCACCTCGGCATCCACCGACGCCAGCACCAGCCTGCGCGCCAGCCGTTCCACGTAGTCGGCGAAGTTGACGCTGGCCAAGTCGTTGGCGCGGTAGAGTTCCTCGTGCGCAAGGGCCATGGAGGCCACGCGGTTGCGGCTTTCGATGAACCGCTCGCGGTCGGCGGCCCCGTCGGCGTAGGCAGCCTGCAAATTCAGCAGGCTGACGATGAGTTGCAGGTTGTTCTTGACCCGGTGGTGCACCTCGCGCAGCAGGATTTCCTTTTCGCGCAGCGAGGCCCGAATGCTCTCCTCCGCCCGGCGGCGGGCGGTGACGTCCTCGGCCACCCCGGCCACGCGGTACACGCGGCCGTCGCCGTCGCGCACCGGAAAGGCCCGGGCATGCACCCAGCGCACCTGGCCGTCGGGCCGGAGTATGCGGAACTCCGCGTCCACGGGGGTGGCCGACGCGGCGATGTCCACCATGGCGGCGCGCAGGCCGTCGCGGTCCTCGGGGTGCACCGTGTCCAGCGATGTGGCGGGCGTCCGCATGGCATCTTCCACCGGGCGTCCCCAGACCGTTTCGTAGGCAGGCGAAAGGTACAGCAGCCGGTCTCCCGCCAGGTCGCGCACCCAGAACACCTCGTTGGTGCTCTCCATCAACTGGCGGAAGCGTTCCTCGCTTTCGGCCAGGGCACGCTGGTACTCGCCGCGCTCCGCAATCTCGCGACGCAGGCGGCGGTTGGCCTCCTCCAGGTCCTCGGTGCGGCGGCGCACCAGGTCCTCCAGGGTTTCGCGGCGGCGGCCCTGCTCGCGCAGCAGTTCCGCGCGCAGCAGGCAGCGCACCAGCGCCCGGTCGAGCACGGCCATGTCCTCGATGGGCTTGATCACGAAGTCCCACGCCCCCATACGCAGGGCTCGCGCCAGTTCGCGCACCTCGCTGGTGCCGGACACCACGATGACCGGCACCGTGGGGTCCTGCGCGGCGATGCGGGGCAGCACCTCGGCCCCGCTCTTACCGGGCATGCGCCAGTCCAGCAGCACCGCGTCGGCCCCGCGCTCGTCGAACAGGGCCAGCGCGTCGGCCCCGCCGTCCGCCTCGCGCACGGCATAGCCCGTATCGCGCAGGTAGCCGCACATGGCGGCGCGGGCCACCGGGTCGTCATCCACCACGAGGATGGCGGGAATGCGGTCGACGGACTGGCGGGGGTCCATGCGTTCTCCTTGGGGCTGTTTCCAAATAAGGATTTTCGTTCGTTGGCAAGGAAAACGAGCCTGCCATGAGAGGGAGTATGCCTCAGCCGTTAGGCGAGCTTGCGAGCCTTACGGATGAGGACCGCAGCGCGCTCTTATCGTATTCGACCGAGCCTTAGCCGTTAGGCGAGCGCGCAGCGCGAGTCTTACGGATAAGGACAGCAAAAAACAGCCCCTACCGGTCGCGGGGCAACAGCAGCCACGCCGGGCCGGAGGCGTCCAGATGCCCGGCCACGGCGGCCGCGCGGTCGCCCGCGCCGCAGAACAGGTCGATGCGGTATCCCTTGATGGCCCCGCCGGTGTCCTGCGCAAGGCCGAGGCCGGTCACCGCGCCGCCGCCCGCGTGCTGCGGCACCGGGGTGGAAAAGGCCACCAGCGCGCCGGACGGCAGCACGGAACGGTCGGTGGCCAGGCTTACCCACGGGGTCAGCGGCCTGCCCGTGCACCCCAGCGGGCCGCTGCCCGCGCCTTCCTCCAGCCGGAAGAAGACGTAGCTGGGGTTGGTGTTCATGAGGGCTTGCGCCTCCGTGGGGTGGTCTTCCAGCCACTGGCGGATGGCCGGCATGTTCACCCCGTCGGGCGGCAGATCGCCCCGTTCCTTCAGGATGCGCCCAATGGACACGTAGGGCCGCCCGTTCTGCGCGGCGTACAGCACGCGGGCCTCGCTGCCGTCGGTGAAGCGCAGCCTGCCGGAACCCTGCACCTGCAGGATGTACACGTCCACCGGGTCCGCCGCCCAGGCCAGTTCCAGCCCCTTGCCGCGCAGCGCCCCCCCGGCGTCGATTTCCGTGCGGTCGTAGTAGGGCCGCAGCACGCGCCCCTTGGGGCCGTTCACCACCCGGTAGGTCATGCGCTGCCTGCCGGAGCCGGACGTGGCCAGTTCCGTCACGCGCATGTCGGGCGGGGTGCGGTAGATGGGATGCGCGTAGCCGGGCGCGGGGCGGCGGCTGGCGAGCAGCACCGGCTCGTAGTAGCCGGTCCAGGCGGTGTCCACGCGCAGCCAGCGGAACCGTTCGGCCAGCAGGCCGGGGTTGGCGTCCAACGAGGGCAGCAGGCCGGACAGCTGCCGCAGGGCGGCCATGAAGTCCGCGTTGGTCACGCGCACTCCCGGCCGGTCCAGGGCCACGCCGTCGGCCGGGCGGGTGGCCATGTAGGAAAGGCTTTGGGCCAGCGCCGGGGCCAGGTCGTTCCACGAGGCAAGCCCCTGGCTGCGCGGGTCCATGGCCGCGATGGCGGCGCGGATCTCGTCGGGCGAAACTTCCGTGTACGCGGGCAGGGGCGGCAGCGACAGGGCCGGGCGCGCCGGG
>JALHHV010000325.1:8170-8690 GCA_022837365.1 Desulfovibrio sp.
CGGCTTTGGCTTTCAGG
Source organism: Desulfovibrio sp. (assembly GCA_022837365.1). Lineage (GTDB taxonomy): Bacteria > Desulfobacterota > Desulfovibrionia > Desulfovibrionales > Desulfovibrionaceae > Cupidesulfovibrio. The sequence continues at coordinate 8,188 of JALHHV010000325.1, forward strand.
GCAAAATGACGTACGAATCGAGACGCCGCGCCACGCGGCAGGAGGTTGCGAAACATATGGACGGCTTTCCCGTGCCGGAAATCTGGTTGGCCCATCGCGTGTCCTACGGTGAAACGGACATGATGGGCGTTGTGTACTATGCGGAATACCTGCACTTCTTCGAGCGCGCCCGCAGCGAGTTCATCCGCTCGCGGGGCATGGGCTACGCCACGGTGGAAGAGCGCGGCATCATCCTGCCGGTGCGCGAGGCGCGCTGCCGCTACCGCAGCCCGGCGAAGTTCGACGACCTGCTCCAGATACGCGCGGGCATCAGCGAATGGGGCCGCGCCTCGCTGACCTTCGTGTACGAGATTCGGGACGAGGGACGCAACAGGTTGCTGGCCGACGGCATGACCCAGCACGCCTGCATCAACCGCGACGGCAAGCCGGTGCCGGTGCCCGGCTGGCTGCGCGATTTGCTGAAGTAATCTCCTTACGGGCCGACGCGGGCAACCATGGCCCGA
>JALHHV010000326.1 GCA_022837365.1 Desulfovibrio sp.
ACGACCATCGCCCCCGCCACCGGGGCACACGGCAACCGCGCGGGCGCACCGCGCGCACCACGCAGGACACCGCATGCACGTCAAATACCTGATCATCGGCGCGGGCCCCACGGGCCTCGGCGCGGCCTGGCGGCTGGCGGAACTGGGCGAACGCTCCGTGCTGGTGCTGGAGCGCAACCCCCATCCTGGCGGGCTGGCCGCCAGCTTCCGCGACGAGGCCGGGTTCACCTGGGACATCGGCGGGCACGTGGTGTTCTCGCACTACTCCTACTTCGATAACCTGGTGGAAAGCCTGCTGGACGGCGAATACCTGGAGCACATGCGCATCGCGCGGGTGCGCATCGCCGACCGCTGGGTGCCCTACCCCTTCCAGAACAACATCCGCCACCTGCCGGCGGAAATGCAGTGGGAATGCGTGCAGGCCCTGCTGCCCGGCCACCGGCGCGAAGAAGCGCCCGCCAACTTCGCGGAATGGTTCGAATACGTCTTCGGCGCGGGCATCGCCAAATATTTCATGCGGCCCTACAACTTCAAGGTGTGGGCCACCCCGGCCGAGATGATGAGCTACCAGTGGATCGGCGAGCGGGTCAGCGTCATCGACCTTGAAATGGTGCTGCGCAACCTGGTGCTGCAACTGGACAACGTCAGCTGGGGCCCCAACAACCTGTTCCGCTTTCCGCTGCGGGGCGGCACCGGCGAAATCTTCACCCGGCTGGCCGCGCGCCTGGGCGATACGGTGCGCCTGAACACCCCCGTGACCGCCGTGGACCCGGCCGCCCGCGCCGTGCGCACCGCAGGCGGTGAAACCATCACCTACGACAGGCTGCTGACCACTGGCCCGCTGGACATCCTGATCCGCGACCAGATCGGCGCGGGTCCCGCCGCCGCCAGCGTGGGCGACGGCCTGCGCGCCGCCGCCGGGCAACTGGCCCGCAACGGGGTGTACGTGGCCGGGGTGGGCGTGGACGGCATGCGGCCGGACGACACCCGTAAAGACGACACCTGCTGGATGTACTTTCCGGAATCCAACGCGCCCTTCTACCGCCTGACCAACTTCCACAACTACTCGCCCAACAACGCGGCCCGGCCCGGCCATCAACGGGCGCTGATGGCCGAAACCTCGTGGTCGGCCCACAAGCCGGAACAACTGGATACCCTGATGGACAAGACCATCGAGGGGCTTGTAAACACCTCCATGCTCCACCCCGAGGAGCGGGCGCGCATCGCGTCGCGGTGGTCCATCGCCGTGGACTACGGCTACCCGGTGCCCACCCTGGGGCGCGACGACGCCCTGCGCACGCTCCAGCCGTGGCTGGAAGCGCACGGCATCCATTCGCGCGGGCGCTTCGGCGGGTGGAAGTACGAGGCCGCCAACATGGACCATTCGGTCATGCAGGGCGTGGAATGGGCCGGGCGCATGGTGCTCGGCGAAGAGGAAACCACCTACAAGCTGTAATGCGGCCGCCTGCCGGGCGGTCCGATCCGAGACCACCATGAATGCACAACGCTACGAGGCGCGGCGCGAAACCCTGCGCGCCGCCATGCGCGCGCGGGGCCTGTCCGCCCTGCTGGTCAGCCACGCGGCCAACCGCTTCTACCTTTCCGGCTTCGAACTGCACGACGTGCAGTTGAACGAGAGCGCCGGGTACCTCATCGTCACCGCCGACGGCAACGACTGGCTGTGCACCGACCCCCGCTACCTCGACGCGGCCCGCCGCCTGTGGCCCGAGGAGCGCGTGTTCATCTATTCCGGCGACGCGCCGGGCCAGATCAACGGCCTGCTCAAGGACAAGGCGCGCGGCACAGTGGGCTTCGAGGCGCGCGCCGTGACCCTGGACTTCTTCGACAAGGTCTCGCCCGGCCTGACCATGGAACGGGCCGACGGCATGGTCGAAGAGATGCGGGTGATCAAGGAACCCGAAGAAATCGAGCTGATGCGCCGCTCCGCCGCGCTCAACCACCGGCTCATGAAATGGGTGCCCTCCATCCTCGCGCCCGGCCGCACCGAAGTGGAGGTGGCCTGGGACATCGAGAAGTTCTTCCGCGAGAACGGGGCCAGCGAACTGGCCTTTTCGAGCATCGTGGGCGTGGGCACCAACGGCGCGCTGCCCCACTACGCCCCCGGCGACGTGCGGCTGACCGAAAACTGCCCGGTGCTGGTGGACGTGGGCGCGCGGCTGGACCTGTACTGCTCGGACCAGACCCGCACCTTCTGGGTGGGCGACAAGCCCGCCGACCATTTCACCCGCGCGCTGGAGCAGACCAAGGCCGCGCAGGCCAAGGCCATGGAGATCATGCGCCCCGGCCTGCCCGTGGCCGACGCCTACCGCGCCGCGCGCGCCCACTTCGAGGCGGAAGGGGTGGCCGCCCACTTCACCCACGCGCTGGGGCACGGCATCGGCCTGGAAACCCACGAGCCGCCCAGCCTGAACCCGCGCAACGAAATGGTGCTCAAGCCCGGCATGATCGTGACCGTGGAACCCGGCCTGTACTACCCCCAATGGGGCGGCATCCGCTGGGAATACATGGTGCTGGTCACCGGAGACGGGGTGGAAATCCTGTAGCGCCGCCGC
>JALHHV010000327.1:0-456 GCA_022837365.1 Desulfovibrio sp.
GAGGTGGGCGAGGCCGTCGCGCGCATCCGCGCCGGGGCCGCCCGCAACCTGGAAGCCACGGAAAACGCCGCCCGCAACGTGGGCCGGTCTGCCGAACTGGCCGGTGCCTCGGGGCAGACCTTGCAGCACATCGTCACCATCGCCGTGACCACGGCCGACCGGGTGCGGGCCATCGCCACCGCCGCGTCCCAGCAGTCGGCCGCCAGCGAGGAGATCAGCCGCGCCACCGGCGAGGTGGACCGCATCTCCGGCGAGACCGTGGAGGCCATGCGCGAGGCCGCTCGGGCCGTGGCCGCGCTGGCGGAGCAGGCGGAGGCGCTGCGCTCCGTCATGGCCCGCATGCGCTGACAAACGGCGGGCCTTGGCCGCGACCGCTGCGTCAAACGGCCCCGGCGCTCGGGTCATGTACCAAAGAGTACGCTCCCCTCGCGCCGGGGCCGCTTTCCTTGCGTGCCG
>JALHHV010000327.1:588-3161 GCA_022837365.1 Desulfovibrio sp.
TCGGGGCGGCTTCATTTCTTCATTCTTTCCAACCCACGCCACTTCACGGCTTCCTGGCCGCGCGCAGCGTGCGGCGAGGGCAAGGAAGATGTCGTTTCCGCGAGGGGAGTGTACGTCTTCGGTACATGACCCGAGCGGAAACAACATCTGACGCAGCAATCGCCCGCGATCCGCGCGGCCAGCAGAGCGGAAACGGCGTTTGACGCCACCATCGCCCACGATCCGCGCGGCCAGCACGCAGCAGCTACTTCCAGGTGATGGGGAGCGCCTTCCGCCACGGAATCCGCCTGTACCGATACCTGGCATACCCCAGCATCTGCGCGCCGTGCACCCGCTCGTCATCGCCAAGGCCCAGCAGGTCGCGCAGGGGCTGGTAGGCATTGGCCGCGTAGGTGAAGTAGCCGCCCCAGCAGGCCCCCACGCCGTGGGCGTGGGCGGCCAGTTCCAGATAGCTGAGCGCGATGGCCGAATCCACGGCGGGCCAGGTGGCGGCGCCGTCGCAGCAGGCCACGGCGATGTGCGGCGCGCCGCGCAGCACCAGGTCCACGCCCTTGCGCCACCCGGCGATGAGCCCGGCGACATTGTGGCGCTTGGCGGTTTCCGGGTCGTGCTCGCGCAGGTACAGCATCCAGTCGATGATCAGGGTGGCGATTTCGCGGGTGCGGGCGGGGTCTTCCACCATCACCCAGCGCACCGGCTGGCGGTGGCTGGCGGTGGGAGCCCAGCGCACCGTGTCCATGATCCGGGCCAGCACGTCGTGCTCCACCGGCTGGTCCTTGTAGGTGCGGATGGAGCGGCGCCCGCGCAGGAACTGTTCCGCCGCGTCGGCCCCGATGGCCAGTTCGCGGCGCACCGGGACGAACTCCTCGAAGGGCATGCCCTCCAGGCGCACGGCCCCGCTCGGACAGACGGCCACGCAATGGCCGCAACGGATGCAGGCATCTTCGGCGCCCTGGCGCATCTTGGCCACGCCCGTTTCCTTGTCGGCGATCAGGATGCGGATGGGGCATTCATCGATACAGATGTTGTCGCGCTTGCATTTTTGCGCGTCCACTTCGAAAAACGGCATGAACTTCCTCCCTGTGGTCCGTGGCCCGAATGGCCACAGATGCCGGTTTGCCCCGCTTCACGCCGCGTGTAAAGCGAAAAGGGCGTGGCGCGGCCGCAATACCGCCTTTGACAGGCCCCCGTGGCCCCTGTAATGTCGGCAGGATAAAGGAGACTCGCATGCCGAACCGCGCCGCGCTCCGCACCATTGCCCCCGTGCTCCGCAGTGTGCCCCTCTCCCCCCTGCAATCCGGTGCGCCGCACGCCGTTTCGCACGCGCGGGACCGTTCCCCCGGCGTGGTTCGCGCCACGCCCCGGACCATGCTCCAGACCACGCCCGCCCGGCGGGCCATGCTGCTCGCGGCGCTGGCTCTCGCCCTGTTCCTGGCCGGGTGCGGCGCGTCCCCGTCCAGACAGAAATCCCTGTTGCTGCCGCAGGGTCCCTCCATCACCCGCGCGGACCCCGGCTACATGCAATGGCTGGAAAAGCAGTCGCTGCTGGGCGCGGGTTCGGAACTCTCCCGCGTGGTTTCCGGCAGCCAGCTGGGCTGGCGCTCCCCCACCCTGCCGCCCGACCCGGACAACCTGCTGCGCGCCGCCGATACCTGGGTGCTGGTGCACCCCATGGCGCTCATCGCCGACGGCACGCCCTCGGCCTTCGCCATCCTGTCCCAGCCCCGCGCGCAGGAAGCGCTGCGCCGCGCGGGCGCGCGCGGGCTGTACGTCACGCCCTCGGGCGGGGCCGGGGCCATCTGGGCCTACGACCGCAGCGCCACCCTGACCGGCGACGACACCATCCAGCACGGCTTTTCCGAGGCGGCGGGCACGGACGACGAATACACCCGCCTGCGCCGCCTGGCCGACAACAGCCGCCTGCTGCTGGGCACCGACATCATCCCCGCCGCCACCGGCATGGGACCCGATTTCTTCCTGGCCGCGCGCAACGTGCGCGACTACCCCGGCGCGTACTGCCTGGTGGAGATTCCGCGCGACCTGTGGCCGTACATGCCCTCCAGCGAATCGGAATGGCAGGCCCGCCCGCTCACCCGCGCCCAGCACGACCTGCTGGCCGAAAAGGGCCTGCTGCCCGCCGCGCTCTCGCGCGACGCGCTGTCCTGGGCGCGGCCCGGCGGCTGGGCGATCACCGGCGAGGTGCGCGGGGCCGACGGCACCCTGCGCCGCTGGGTCTACCGCCATGCCGGGCGGTTCGACATGCCCGTGCTGCACTGGGACGACCCCTCGGCCGCGGCCCGGCGCATCCTGTCCTCCAGCATCATCCAGCAGATCGGCCTGCGCGGCGTGGCCCTGACCGGCTTCCGGGTGGAGCCGCTGGCCGGGCTCGACCCGCTGCCCCGCGCCGCCCATGGCGACCCCGGCCACGCCCCGGCCCTGGAGCCCGCGCCCACCGCCGCCCTGTCGCTGGGACGCGAGGCGCGCCGTTACGGCGGGTGGGCCTGGCAGCGCGACCGGCTGCCCCTGCCCGTGCTGGCCCGCACCCTGCACGAATCGGCCGACGTGGCCGAGGA
>JALHHV010000328.1:0-1156 GCA_022837365.1 Desulfovibrio sp.
TGGCCGCGCCGCCACCCTTGCCCGCGCGGCGCATCCGGGGTAGAGGCACGGCCAACGCGGTCCCCCGGCTTCACGGCCCCGGCGGCGCGCGGTGATCCGGGCGCGCCGCCGCATGGCGGGCGTGCCCCGTTTTTCATGTCGGCCCGCGTGCGCTCCGGGTGCGGGGCCGGGCAGGGAGGTTGTGCATGTTCACCCGCAAGGAACTGGCCTATTCGGTTCGCTGGAACCTGCTGCTGCTCACCGTGGGCTCGGCGCTGTTCGCCCTGGGGGCGCAGGGCATCGTGGCCCGGCACGGGTTTCTCACCGGCGGCATCTACGGCATCGCGCTGCTGTCGTGGTACCACACCCACCTGCTGTCCCCGGCGGCGTGGTACCTGTTGTGCAACATTCCGCTGTTCGTGCTGGGGTGGCTGCACGTGGGGCGGCGGTTCCTGCTCTACAGCCTGTACGGCATGCTGGCCACCACCCTGTTCGCGGAGGTGTTCAAGGCCGTGGACCTCGGCGTGCACGACCAGTTGTACGCCGCCGTGGCCTCGGGGGTGATCTGCGGGGCGGGCAGCGGCATCATGCTGCGCTCGCTGGGGTCCGGCGGCGGGCTGGACGTGGCGGCCATCATCCTGCACCAGCGATTCGGCCTCGGCATCGGGCGGTTCGGGTTCTGCTTCAACGTCGTGCTGTTCGCGGCCAGCCTGGCCGCCATGCCGGTGGACACGGTGATCGCCTCGCTGATCCAGGTGTTCATCGCGGCGGTGACCCTGGAATACGTGCTGGCGCTGTTCAACCAGCGCAAGGTGGTGTTCGTCATTTCCGAGCACAGCCGGCGCATCGGGCACGACCTGGTCACCGAACTGGGGCAGGGGGCCACCTTCCTGCAGGGGCGGGGCGGCTATTCCGGCGACGACCGGGAAATCGTCATGACCGTGACCAACAACGTGCAACTGAAGCGCATGGAGGAGTTGGTGTTCACCGTGGACCCCGACGCGCTGTTCATCGTGGAGAACACCTTTACCGTGCTCGGCGGCCAGTTTGCCCGAAGAAAGGTGTACTGACGCAGGCGGTTGTGTCATACTGGAGGACACGCAAGCGCCGCTTCGACATCGCCTTGGGGGAGGCCGCATGACCGACATGGTTCCGCGTATCCGGACCGCGCGCCGCG
>JALHHV010000328.1:1163-4386 GCA_022837365.1 Desulfovibrio sp.
CCCCCACGCCGGGCGTGCCGGTGCTGCGCATCTCCGTGGAGAACGGCCCCACGCATTTTCAGGTCAAGGCCCTGCGCCGGTTCGCGGAGGACGTGCGGCGGCGTCTGGCCGGGCGGCTGCGGGTGGAGGTGTACGACAACGCCAGCCTGTACCGTGACCGCGACGTGTTGCAGGCGCTGAACCTCGGCCGCGTGGAAATGGCCCTGCCCGGCACGTGGGTGCTGCATTCGGCGGTGCCCGACTGCGGGGTGTTCATGCTGCCCGCTCTTTACGGCGCTCCGGCCCACGCCAGCCTGGCCGTGGCCGACGGGCCTCCGGGGCGCATCATCGACGCGCGCATCGAGCGCAACCTGCGCGTCGCCGTGCTTGGCCGCTGGCTGGAACTGGGGCACGCCAACCTGTATCTGGTGGACCGTGCCGTGCACCGGCACGAGGACCTCGCGGGGCTGCGCATCCGCGTGGCGGGCGGACCGGCCAACGAGCTGCGCCTGGCGGCCATGGGGGCAAGGCCCCTGGTGGTGCCCTGGCCCGACCTGCCGCACTGGTTGCAGGGCGGCAACCTGGACGGGCTGATGACCACCCACGAGACGGCCGTGTCCGGCCAGTTGTGGCGCTACGGGGTGTCGCACGTGTTCGAGGACCACGCCTACTTCGCCATGTACGTGCCGCTGGTCAGCCGGATGTTCTGGGAACGCCTGTCCGGGGACATGCGCGACGCGCTGCGCGACGCCTGGGAAGCCCACGTGGACGAGGCGCGCGCCCTGGCCGCCGAAGCCCAGGCCGAGGCCCGCGAGACGCTACGGGCGCGGGGGCTGGTGTTCACCGTGCCCGACGAGGCCGTGCTGCGCCGCTGGCGCGAACGGCTGCGCCTTGGCGAGCGGGAGGTCGTGGATTTCGTGGGGGTGGACCCCACATTGTACGAGACCGTGAAGACGGCGGCGTGGCAAGCGGAGCAGGCATCGCCGGACTAGCGGCCGGGATGCCGGGGTGTTGCGCGGGTAGCGCGCGGGCATGCGCCCGCAGCGGGACGATGCCGCAATGGCGGAATGCAGGGGCCGCTCCCTTCGGGGGGCGGCCCTTTCGCGTGGGCGGGGAACGGCGGGGAGGGGCGGTGTGATGCGCGGCGGAATGCCGTTCCGGCCGGTTGGCCGGAACTACTCTTGGCCGCCGTACTCGCGGGCATGCCATGCGCGCAGCCCGCGCGGCTTGTCGCGCAGGTAGCCGGAAACCAGGTGGTCCAGCAGGTTGCGGGCCGCGCGTTCGGACAGCAGCAGCAGGGGGGTGTCGGCCCCCTGTGCCTCGAGCAGCAGCAGGCTGGCGTCCAGGGTGCAGCGGAAGCGCTGGCCATGGCCGCGCGTGCGCAGGGCAAGGCACAGGTCGCACAGGTCCTGCTCGCTCAGGGGCGAGAGGGAGGCGAGCCAGGACATGGCGTCGGTGGTGGCGTTGGTGTAATCGAGCATGACGTATTGCCCGGTGTATTGCGCGGCCGGGGGCGCGTCAAGCGTGCGCGCCCGCGCACTCTCCACGGTTCCGGGGAAAATATAAATGACCGGCGCGAACGGCGCTTGCTAGTCTGTTGCGGGTGCCGGCGCTTTGCGCGCACGGCGTCTAGTTCCTACAACGGGGTTCGCAACGTGAAGCATGACATCGATGGTCTACTGGGTAACGTGGGCAAGGAACTGACGGGCCTTTCCGTATCGCTTGACGGGCTGGAGCGCACACCGGACGGCGCGTACATCGTTCCGGCATCGGTGCTGATCTCCATGGTTCATTCCGTGCAGCAGATACTTTCCCTGTGGAAGAAGGCCCATTCGACGTTCAGCATCGCCATGGCGTCGAGCGTCCTGTGCCGCGAAGAGGCGTTGAACACCCTGTTCGACGCCGCGGAGGACGGCACGGAACATTGATTCCGGCCAGCCTTCCCCGCCTGCAACCACGCTTCGCCGTACGAAGCCCGCAACCGGCGCGCCCGAACTGGCCGGGCGTGCCACCGAAAGCCGGAAAGGGCGGAAACGCGAGTTCCCGCCCTTTCCGCGTCCGGGCGGAAACCGCCCTGGGGCCATGCGAACGAAAAGGGCGGGAGCACAAGCTCCCGCCCTTTCAGTGAACAATGGGCCGTATGGACTACACGCAGCCGGTGGGCTTGGGCAGACCGGCCATCTTGCAGGCGCCCTTGCCGGGGCCGGAGGGGAACAGTTCGTAGATCTCCTTCAGCTTGAAGCCGGTGTTCTTGGAGAGGATACGAACCATCGGGGCGATGCCGTTCTTCTTGTAGTAGTCCTGCAGGAAGTCGATGATCTTCTGGTGATCGGGGGTGATGTCCGCGATACCTTCGGATTCCTTCACGAATTCAACCCACTCGGTGCTCCAGTCATCAAAGCGAAGAAGGAAGCCGTCTTCATCGACTTCGAAGCTCTTGCCCTTGTAAGTGACTTCAGCCATGCGTGTCCTCCTTGGACAGGTTCTTGGCAGTGAAAGGGATGCACGACAAACGCCTGACCTTCGCATCGTGCGGCGATGCGCCGGCCGATGATAAGCAGCGATCCGCTGCCTCTATCCGAATGATGGTCGAGATACTGCCCGCTGGATAAACCGGGGCCACCCGGCGTGTCAACGATGGCCTCGTGCCGAGGCCCTCTCGCCGGTAACCCCGTGGCGCGCCCCGAGGGATGCACCCATGGGTACCGGAGAACCGAATCGCACGGGTTTTTCCGGGTTCCAGACATGCGGACGAGGCACAAGATGCCACAATGTCATGAAAAATTCAAGGCAGGTGTGGGTGTTTTTTCGGCAAGCATTACAGCCCCCTACGGGTGAGCGTGTAAACAATTGCTCACTCGCCGCGCCACGCCCGGCGGAATGGGCGCGATGCGGGCCGTATGGGGCATAGTGTGGGGAACAGGTGAAGCGATGCATGCGGCGATGCATTTCCGCTCCCCCGGTAACAACGCCACTGTAGTGTGTTGCCAGTGGCGTGTCAATGGGATGATGGCAGTCTGTTTTTGTCATTATGCTGAAATGATGAATGTTATTTTGATTTTTGGGGCGTTTGCGAGTCGTGATAGTGATTTTATTCACAAGTATCAGCCCAATCCGGTCCGAACAGCCACGGGGCGTCCCGCCGCGCCGCACGGCCCGGCCGGGATTTCCCGCCGCCGCACGGGCGTTGCCGGGGCGGGCGCGCGCCCGCGCATGTCCCCGTCAACCTTGACAGCCCCCACCC
>JALHHV010000329.1 GCA_022837365.1 Desulfovibrio sp.
TTGGTGACGATGGCGTCCAGATGGCGGATTTCGGCGGCGATGACCTCGAAGTCCTCCCGCTGGTCCTGCTGGTCCGGTCCCAGCTTCAGGCTGCGTTCCAGCGCGAACAGGCGCAGCTTCACCGAGGTCAGCGGGTTGCGGATGGAATGGGCCACCCCGGCCGCGAGCTTGCCCACCAGGGCCAGCTTTTCGGTCTGGCGCAGGGTTTCGTGGCTTTCCTCCAACTGCACCTGGGTGCGGTGCATGGTGTCCAGCAGGTGGCGCAGGCGGCGGTCCAGCACTTCCACCTCGTTGCCGTAGGCCTCGGCGTCCTCCAGCCCTTCCAGGGCCAGGCGGCGGATGGGCCCCAGCACCTGGCGGAACACCACCACGGCCAGCAGCCCGGCCAGGAACAGGACCAGCAGCATCAGCCCCAGGGCGTCGGTGGCCGGGTCCGCCGTCCAGGTGCCGAAGGGCGTGGGCAGCGACAGCCGCCCGCTGGCCATGAGCAGCGGCAGCGCGGCGGCGGCCATGGACGTGGCCGCCAGCGCGGCCAGCAGCAGGCCGATGCGCACGCGCAGGCTGGGGCGAAAGCGCACCACCCGGGGCAGTATCCAGTTCACCATGGCGAATCCGTGGGCCGAATGTAAGGTTGCGGTGTCCGTCGTGTCAGTGGGTCAGGGGCGGTTCTAGCCCAATTCGCGCGCGGGAACAACGAGACGGGCCGGGGCGTGGTCTGCCGGGGAGGCTGCCGGGGAGGGAGGACCGCTGCCGTGCGTCAAGCCACCTTGTGGCCCATGCCAAAGAGCGGTAGGAAGGCGGGGCGGACCTGCCCCGCCCCCCTCAGGGCCGGGAACCGCCAGCCTGACGCCGGGAGGCCCCATGACCGACACGCCGACATCAGACGCTTCATCCGGTGACGCCCAATCCGGCGCCGGCAGATCCCTGCCGCGCATCCTGCTGGTGGACGACGAGCCCGAAAGCACCGAAATGCTGGCCCTGCGCCTGGGCAAGCGCGGCTTTCCGGCCGCGCGGGCGGCCAGCGGCGAAGAAGCGTTGGAACACCTGGCCCGCCAGGGGGCCGACGTGGTGGTCATGGACGTGAAGATGCCCGGCATGGGCGGCATGCGCGCGCTGGAGCGCATCCGCACCGAATTTCCGGGGGTGGAGGTGATCATGCTCTCCGGCCACGCCGACATGGAGGTGGCGGTGGAGGGCATGCGCCTGGGGGCCTTCGGCTACCTGATGAAACCCACGGATTTCGACGAACTGCTGTTCAAGATAGAGGACGCCTACACCCAGGGCCAGCTCGACCGCAGGGCTGCGGCGCGCGGGCGCGGCGGCGCGTAGCCGCAGGGAACGTCCAAACCATACTCCGACCCGGGAAAACGCCATGGGGCTGTTCTGCTGGCTGCCCTTCCGCCGCAAGCGGCGGGACGAGGAACGCGCCGCCGCCGAAGAGGCCTTCGCGGCGCGCCATCACCGCTTCAAGCTGGTGCTCAACGCCTGGGCCAAGCTCCAGGAAGTGATGACCGAGATGGAACTGGCCCTGTGCTGCGTCCATCCCTTCGGCATGCAGACGGTGCGCTCGCTGTGCACCCGCATCACCACCCAGGTCTTCCAGTGCATCCGCCAGCTGGATGAACTGGCCCCCGGCCGCTACCCCGAGCTTTCCGCCCGCTTCGACGCCATCCAGGCCGAGGTCTCGGCCATCGTCTACGGCCGCCCGGCCACCATGGACGGCCCCCTTGCCCTGCCGTTCGGCCATCCGGACCTTGCCCAGCCCGACCTTGCCGACCCGGCCCTGACCCGCCTGGGGGGGCTGCGGGACGCCCTGGCTCCGCGCGGGGGCGGCGCGTCTGGCGGACCGGGCGGGCCGGGCGGCGGCGTGCCCGACGGGTTTATCGTCACCGCCGCCGCCTGCCAGCGGCTGTTCCGCCATCAGGGCCTGCAAGAGGAGATCGGGCGGCGGGTGCAGGCATCGGGCGGCATCCGGCCGGACAACCTGATGGACCTTTCGCCCTCCATCGCCGGGCTGATCCTGGCGGCCGAGGTGCCCGGCGAGGTGGCCGACGCGTTCATGGACGCCCTGTCCGCCCTGCGGACCCGTGTGGCCGCCCGTCCCGGCGCGCGGGGACGCAACATGCGCCTGCTGCTGCGCGGCCGGGTGTGGCCGCAGGGGTCCACCGGCGCGGGGGAAGGCGGCGACGACGACGCGGGCGGCATGACCCTGTGGGGGCCGTCCATTCCGCTGTTCGAAGAAGGTTCCGGCCCCGACGCCCAGCCCGACCGGCAGCGGGTGCTGGAAGCCCTGCGCGCCACCCTGGCCCTGAAGTATTCGCCCCAGGCCATCGCCTACCGCCGCAACCGGGGCCTGCGCGACGCGGGCACCTGCGTGTGCGTGGGCTGCTTCGCCGTGGAAGACCCCGTGGCCGGGGGCATCGCCTACACCGGCAACCCCCTGCACGCCCGCGACACTTCGGTGCACGTGTTCGCCGCGCGCGGCCTGTCCGAGGCCGTGGAGGACGGCGCGCACGACGTGGACGCCTACCACGTGTGCCGCGCGGGCGGCTCGGT
>JALHHV010000330.1:0-914 GCA_022837365.1 Desulfovibrio sp.
CGCAACCGGTTCAGGGCGCCGTCCGCCAGTTGCGCGCCGCCCATGGGAAAGGCCCGGCCCAGGAATTCGTACTTGGTCTGGCCCATGCGGTGGTAGGGCAGCAGTTCGTGCACCAGGTTGGCGCGCTTGGGCAGGAACCGGGCGATGGCCCGGATGTCGGCCTCGGTGTCGTTGAAGCCGGGAATGACCGGGGTGCGGGCGATGATGGGCAGGGTGGGAAACGCGGCGCACACGCGCAGGAAGTTTTCCAGGATGCGCTCGTTGCCCACGCCGGTGCCCTCCTTGTGCTTGTCCGTGGACAGGTGCTTGATATCGAAGAGCAGCGAATCCAGGTGGCGGCAGGCCTCCTCCAGCGCGTCGCCGTCGCAGTGGCCGCAGGTTTCCAGCACCGTGTTGATGTGCCTGCGCCGCGCCTCGCGCAGCAGCGCCACGGCGAAGTCCGGCTGCTGCATGGCCTCGCCGCCGGACAGGGTCATGCCGCCGCCGGACCGGGCGTAGAACACCGCGTCCTGTTCCACGGCCTCCAGCACGTCGGCCACGGACATGCGCGCGCCATAGACGTTCATGGCCCCGGTGGGGCAGGCCGTGGCGCAGAGCAGGCACCCGTCGCAGCAGGAACGGTCGATGGCCAGCAACCCCTCGATGTCGAGGATGCAGTTTTTGGGGCAAACGGGAATGCAGTGCCCGCATACGGCGGGCGACAGACACTTGTACCGGTTGAAGGCGCGTTCGGGCCGGGGAGCCTGCGACTCCGGGTTGCTGCACCAGGCGCAGCGCAACGGGCACCCCTTCAGGAAGACCATGGTGCGGATGCCCGCGCCGTCGTGCAGGGAATACTTCTGCACGTTGAAGACGATGCCCGTCCGTTCCCTGTCCTGCATGGCAAGCCCCTTTGGCGGCGGCGCGGGGGAAGG
>JALHHV010000330.1:950-3506 GCA_022837365.1 Desulfovibrio sp.
CTGTACCCGGCGATGCGCACCAGCAGGCCCCGGTACCTGTCGGGGTTTGCCTTGGCCTTGAGCAGGGTTTCCCTGTTGATGATGTTGAACTGCAAATGCCACAGCTTGAGGTCGCACCAGCCGCGGATCATGTCCACGAGCTTGCGGGTGCCCGTTTCACCGGCCACGCACCGGGGCGACAGCTTGATGTTCAGCAGGCGCGAGGCGCGGTTCTTCAGGTCTCCGTTCTTGGAGTTGTAGTTGGACAGCAACACCGCCGTGGGGCCGTTGCGGTCCGCGCCGTGCGAGGCGGAGGAACCGTCGGACAGGGCCGTCCATGCCTTGCGCCCGTTGGGGGTGGCGCTGACCACCTTGCCGAAGGGCACGTGCGAGGTGATGGGCACGTAGCGCACGTCGCAGTTGACGCCGCGCACCCTGGAGTACGTTTCCGCGAAGACCTGGGTCATGCGGTCCACTTCCCTGGCGATGGCGTCGGCATACGGGTTATTGTTGCCGTAGCAGGGGGCCGAGCGCATCAGGGCGCGCAGGGGTTCGCAGCCTTCGAAGTCGTTCCGCAGCGCGGCCACCAGGTCGGCCATGGCCACCTTCCTGTCCTCGAACACCAGCTTCTTCACGGCGGCCAGCGAATCCACCACCGTGCCGTAGCCCAGGAATTCGAAGTACGAGAAGTCCACGCCGCCCGCGATCTTCGGCGATTGCAGGTCCTTGCAGTCCTCCACGCACAGGTCGTGCAGCACCGAGGCGAAGGGCGAGGCGAAGTGCTGCGGCCGCAGGCAGTCCACCACGTACTGCTGGGTGAAGGCCTTGGACAGCAGGTTCATGTGCTGGGCCTTGTAGGCTTCCCAGAACTGTTCCCAGGTGGCGAAGGTGGCGGGGTCGCCGGTTTCCAGGCCGATCAGGTCGTCCTGCCCGTACTTCAGCATCCGCCCGTTGTGCATGGTCATTTCCATGGCCGTGGCGAAGTTGATGTACACGCAGCCGGAGGTGTAGGTGTCGCGGTTGGGCATGCGCGCCTCGGTGCAGCCCGACACGGCGTAGTCCAGGGCGTCACGGAAGGGCGCGCCCTTGGCCACGTACAGCGGAATCACTTCCTCGTCGTTGATCAGTTTGGGAAAGCCGGAGCCGTCCTTGATGGTCTCGGCCACCTCGTACAGGAAGCGTTCCGGCGAGCGGGAGTGGATGCGGGCGGCCAGGTCCGGGTAGTTCAGCGGGAATTCGCGCTTGGAGCGCAGGAACAGGTAGGTCAGGTCGTTGGTGGCGTCCTTGCCGTCCGGGGTCTGGCCGCCGATGGTCACGGCCTCCCAGTGGGCGTAGCCTTCGTTGAATTCGTTGCCGGTGGGGTTGATGTACAGGTCGATGAACTGCGCCATCTCCACCCACATGCACTCCAGAAGCTCCATGGCGCCTTCCTCGGTGATGCGGCCCTCGGCAAGGTCTTTGGCGTAGTAGGGGTGGAAGTACTGGTCCATGCGCCCGTTGGAGATGATGGCGCTGGACTTCTGCTCGATGCGCGAGAACATCTGCACGAACCATTGCGATTGCACGGCCTCGTGAAAGGTGCGCGCGGGATGGGCGGGCACGTGGTCGCAGATGGCGGCAAGGCGCAGCAGTTCCCGCTTGCGCGCGGGGTTCCTTTCGGCGGCGGCCTGCGCGCGGGCGAGGTCGGCGTGGCGTCCGGCCCAGATCATGAAGGCGTCGCACACGATGACCATGGCTTCCAGGAAGGGCTTCTTCTCCCGGTTGTCGATGGGGCTGTCCGGGTCCAGCCGCGCCATGCGGGCCAGCATTTCGGCCTTGATGTCCAGCATGCCGCGCGTGAGCACCTTTTCGTAGTCGTGCACCCATTGCAGGGCGGAACGGTAGGACGAGGTCTCGCTGACCACGAACTTGGACTTCAGGCCCGAGGCGTCGGTGTAGGTGACGTTGCGCAATTCTTCGGGCAGGGCGCCGTTAAGGTGCTCGTGGTAGGTCTTGCCTTCCCAGTAGGGGGCGATTTCGTCGAGGATGATGGCGATGTCCGCGTCCGAGATGCGGAACGGGCTCTTGGCGCGGTTCGGCAGGTCGCGCATGACCACGCCGTAGAAGTCGCCGTCGATTTCCGGGTACAGAATGCCGTAGCGGCCGAACTGCCCGGCCCGGCCCGCGATGAGCTGGCCGGGGGTGATGTACACGGTCATCTTCTCGGCGCAGTTCTTCAGCGCCTTGGCCCAGCGCAGGGCCAGCAACTGGCCCTCGGTGGCGCGCATGGACTCGGTGAAGTAGCGGGCGCGCTCCACGTCGATGAACGGAACCTGGTACTGGAAGGTCTCGAGAATGGAGTAGACGCGCTCGCGCCCGGTCTTGTCCGGTTCCGGGTTCTGCAGGCGCACTTCCTGGGGGGACAGGCAGCAGGTGGTCATCAGGGTTCTCCCGGGGCATGGCCCGTGTGAGGTTGGCTGCGAATGCACGGCACATGCATGAACTGCGATGGCCTAAGCATCGAGCGTGCCACCTGCGGAAAGAAAGTGAATCCGGCGTATTGAAATTCTTTCGTGACCGCGCGGCGAGCCGGGGCCA
>JALHHV010000331.1 GCA_022837365.1 Desulfovibrio sp.
GGCGCGCCCACGGGAAACACCTCGTCCCCGGTGGCCACGTCCGTCAGTTGCAGGTACAGAGGCCGCAACCCTTCCATGTCGGCCTTCAGCAGGGCCACGTCGCGGCGCTGGTCACGCGCCACCACCCGGACCACCACCGAAGCTCCGTTCTGGAAGCGCACCCGCACCCGTTCCGCCTCTTCCACCACGTGGTAGTTGGTCAGCATGTAGCCGTCGTCGGTGATGACAAAGCCCGAGCCATGCCCGCCCCCCACCTGCACCAGCACGGCGGAGTTGCGCACGCTGTCCAGCGGCACGCGCGGCGTGTCCGGCCCGGCCACCTGCACGCGCACGTCGGCCAGCATGGGCCGGGCAGCCTCCTGCCCCTGCGTCAGTTGCGGCGCCATATACGCCGAGCCGTCGGGCATGGTGACCAGCTTGCGGAACTCTTCGTCCGCCAGCAGACCCCGCGCCGCGTGGGCAAAGGTGATGCGCAGCACTTCGGCGGAGCCGCCGTCCATGGCCGAATCCAGCTTGCCGTACCCGGTGGTGGTGCGGCGCAGCACCACCTGGCGGTCCACCGTCGAATAGACCTCCCAGTCCACCACCATGTTGGCCTCGCCCTTGCTGGGCAGGGGATTGCCCCAATCCGCCAGGGGAAAGCAGATGTTCCGGCGCAGTTCGGAGATATTCCCCCCTATCCACAGTTCGGCGCGCGAACGGCCGGGATCATCGAACAGGGTGCGCGGGTTGCCGGTCACCCTGAAGCCATTGTTGGTGGCCTCGTCATTGAAGACTTCCAGCAGTTCATCGTCCCGCAAATCGTAGCGCACCCCGTCGGACGCCCCCACTTTCTGCGGAACGCAAAAAGTGTCGTAGGCCACCGTGGTGGTCAGTTCACCCCGGCGCGACTTCTGGGTCAACTTCTGTATGGAGATGGCCCGGATCTTGGCGCCCAGTTCGAAGGATTGCAGGTCGGGCTCGGGCACGGGGTCCACCCGCAGTTTCTTCATGCAGCCGGCAAGCGGCAGGCAGGACAGCAGGAGCAGGCAGACGAGGATGCTACGGCAGCGCATGGGTCCTCCGCTGGGATATGGGGTCGCGCATTGCACCACACTTCGCCTTGCCGTTCAAGATGGCCGGTACGGACGGGACCGCAAGGGCCTGCGCGCAGGCGCATGCGGCATGCGCTCTTTGGTTCGTCAATCCCTGTTGTTTATACTTGCCTGCGGTCCCGGATTCCGTGCTAGGCTTGCGGGGAACCTCATCACTCCGCAACATGCGAGGGCCACCATGAAATTTCTCCGCCAGTTCGGCATCACCACCCGTCTTGTCGTCCTCTCGCTGCTGGCGTTCTTCTTCATCGGCGCCGCGGGCACGGCGGGCTGGATGGGTGCGCGGATCATCCAGCAGAACCTGAAGGACGTCTCCAACATCCGCCTGCCGGGTCTGAACTATCTGATACAGGCCGACCGCGACCTGCAACAGCTGCTGGTGGCGGAACGGTCGCTGCTGTTCGCGGACCCCGCGGACAGGAAGGCCATCGACAGGCTGAAGAAGGAATACGAGGACAACCTGCGGCAGTCGGACGAGCGCTGGAACAAGTACAAGAACCTGCCCCTCGACGACGCGGCCAGGCCGCTCGTTCCGCAGTACGACGCGGCCCGCGCCACGTGGATGCCCCTTTCGCGCGCGGTGGTGGACGCCGCCCTTTCCGGCGACCCGGCGGCCCGCCAGAAGGCCGCCCTTGTCTCTCTGGGCGAGGTGGGCGTGAAGTTCGAGGCCATGCGCGAGGTCATCAACCAGCTGACCGAAATCATCGAGCAGGCCGCCAGGGAAGACAACGCCGAGGCCGACGCCAGCTACGGCGACACCATGTACCGGCTGGCGGGGGCCACCATCCTGGCGCTGCTGGTGCTGGCCGGGTTCTCCATCGCCATCACCCGGTCGGTCACCGTGCCGCTGAAGCGCACCGTGGCCTATTCCGAGGCCGTCTCGCGCGGGGCGCTGGAGGAATGTCTGACCGTGGACGCCCGCGACGAGGTGGGCGTGCTGACCGAATGCCTGTGCCGCATGGTGGCCGCGCTGAGGGACAAGATCGGCGAGGCCGACGCCCGCTCGGCGGAGGCCCGCGACGAATCGGAGCGGGCCCGGCTGGCCTCGGCGGAAGCGGAGACGGCCCGCCGCCATGCGGAATCGGCCAGGCGCGAAGGGTTGTTGCAGGCAGCGGACACCCTGACCGGCGTCACCGGCGTGCTCGGCTCCGCCTCCGAGGAACTGGCCGCGCAGATCGAACAGGCCAGCCGGGGCGCGGAACACCAGATGCAGCGCGTGTCCGAGACCGCCACGGCCATGGAGCAGATGAACGCCACGGTGCTCGAGGTGGCGCGCAGCGCCGGTGAAGCCGCGGGCGCGGCGGAAAGCGCGCGCGACAAGGCCGTGAACGGCCAGGACGTGGTGCGCCAGGTGGTGGCGGGCATCGGGCAGGTGCAGCAGACCGCCGACCAGCTCAAGGACGACATGGCCGAACTGGGCCGCCAGGCCGAGGACATCGGCCGGGTGATGACCGT
>JALHHV010000332.1:0-842 GCA_022837365.1 Desulfovibrio sp.
ATGTCCCCGGCCAGCAGCAGCCCCATGCGCTCCATGGCGCGGGCCGCCGCGTGCACCTCGTCGGCGGAAATGCTGCCCGCCGCGCCCGCCATGGCGTGGGCGCGTTCCGACAGGGCGCGCCATGCGTCCGCGTCCGCAGCGGCCGCCGCCAGCCCGCGCAATTCCTCGCCCGCCCCGGAATAGGCGGCCACGAAGCTGCCCAGCACCCGCAGGTACAGCCATGCCTTGCCGTTCATGCGGCGCACCCCGCCAGCCACGTCCAGCCCCGGCAGGGCGGCGGGCAGGTCTTCCGGCGCGGGGCGGTGGCCCTGCGGGGGCTTGCCGTTGGCGGTTTGCGGCGGGGGAGCCGCCGTGGCTGTCCGGGCTGCGGCGTCGGGAGCGGGTACCGGGGTGGGGACCGGACGCGGGGGCAGGTACCGGCGCAGGGTGGCCAGCAGTTCCGCCCGTTCCACGGGCTTGGGCAGCCGGGCGACGATGCCCGCCCGGCGCAGGGCTTCTTCGTCCTCGCCCTCCACCCGCGCGGTAAAGGCGATGACCGGCGCGCCGGGCCGCAGCCGCAGGCCGCCCCCGGCGTTGCGCGCGCGGATGGCCGTGGCGGTCTGGTAGCCGTCCATGCCCGGCATCTGGATGTCCAGCAGCACGGCGTCGAAGAGGGCGGCCCGCGCATCGGGCGTCCGATCGTCGCGGGCCAGCGCGGCCAGCGCCGCTTCGCCCGAGGGGGCCGCCTCCACCGCGATGCCCATCGAGGTCAGCATTTCCACGGCCACGGCGCGGTTGATGGGATTGTCGTCCACCAGCAGCACCCGCGCGCCGTGCAGGGCCGGATCGTGCGGCGCCGGGGC
>JALHHV010000332.1:882-3416 GCA_022837365.1 Desulfovibrio sp.
CAGTTTCACCGGTTTGATCAGCACCGCCAGCACGCCGAGGCGGGCGGCGGTTTCCGCGTCCGGTTCGCGGCCCATGGCGGCGGCCACCAGCAGCGGCGGCACGGACACCCCTTCCTCGCGCAGGTGCATGAGAATGGTGGAAGCCGCGCAGGTGCTGGGAATGTCGCCGCGCTCGGAGGCGCATTCCGGCGTTGCGGACGGGGTGGACGGGCCTTCGTTGGTGGCGCCGACCACCGGCAGGTACAGCCCGCAGAGCACGAAGTCCCAGGCGGCGGGCACGGGGTGGGCGTCCTGCTCGCCGTGCGGGGCGGCCCCGGCGTGGGGTGCGGGCTCCGGCTGCCCTGCCGGTCCTGTCGGCCCCGTGTGCGCGGTCTCCCCGGCAGGGGCAAGCTGGCCGTCGGGGCCGTGGTACAGCGCCCTGCGCAGGGCGGCCACGTCCGGGGCCACCTGGCAGCGCACCCCCAGTTGCGCCAGCAGCCGGGCCAGCACGCGCGCGCAGGTGGGGTTGGCCTCGGCCACCAGCGCCAGTTTTCCGTCCAGCGCCGGATGGTGCGGGACGGGCGCTTCCCGCTCCGGCGGCAGGCCGAACCGGGCCGTGAAGCGGAAGGTGCTGCCCCGGCCGGGTTCGCTGTCCACGCCCACGTCGCCGCCCATGAGCTGCACCAGCGCCCGCACGATGGACAGCCCTAGGCCCGTGCCGCCGAAGCGGCGCGACACCGAGGCGTCGGCCTGGCTGTACGATTCGAACAGGCGTTCGCGCGCCTCGGGCGCGATGCCGATGCCCGTGTCGCGCACCGAGAAGGCCAGTTCCACGCCGTTGCCCCCGGCCTCCCCGTCGTTCCGGGCCACGCGGATGACCACTTCGCCCCGTTCGGTGAACTTGAAGGCGTTGGCGGCCAGGTTCACCAGCACCTGGCGCAGCCGCAGCGGATCGCCCACCAGCATCGGCGGCACGTCGGTGTCGATGTCCACCACCAGTTCGATGTCCTTGACGGCCAGCCGGTCGTGGAACAGGTCGGTGACCTCCTCCAGCAGGTCGCGGGTGCGGAAGGGGATGGATTCCAGGGTCAGGCGTCCGGCCTCCAGCTTGGAAAAGTCCAGCACGCCGTTGACCACGCCCAGCAGCGACCGGGCCGAGGAGCGGACCAGGTTCAGGTATTCCCGCTGCTTGGGCGCGAGATTGGTGCCAAGGGTGATGTCCACCATGCCGATGACGGCGTTCATGGGCGTGCGCAGTTCGTGGGTGACCCCGGCCAGGAATTCGTTCTTGGCATGGCTGGCCCGTTCCACGCGGGCCTGGGCGGTGTCCAGCGCGGCGGTGCGTTCGCGCACCATGCGTTCCAGTTCGCCCTGCTGCACGGTCAGCTGGCGCTCGTGGCGTTCCACCTGTTCGAGCATGGAGTTGAAGGCGTCCACCAGCCTGCCGATCTCGTCGCGGCCGTGCCGGGCGGCGCGCAGGGCGTAGTTGCGTTCCTCGGCCACCTTGCGGGCCACCAGGGCCAGCCCGGCCACAGGCACCACCACCGTGCGCCGCAGGATGAGGATGATCAGCACCACCAGCGTCAGGCCCACCACCGTGACCCGCACGGCGTTCTCGCGCACCATGGCGGACAGGGCTTCGCTGATGCCGCGCGGCGAGACCATCACCACCACGCTGCCGATCTCCTCGCCATGGTGGGCCAGCACCTCGCGCTCGGTGATGAAGTCGCCCCCGGAGGCACCGTTGATGGCGCCGCTCCACGGCACGGGGCGCCAGTCGCCGTCGCGCTGCATGCCGCCGAGCAGGGTGATGCCGTCGCGCTCGAACAGGGCCACCGCGTACACCCGCTGGTCTTCCATTTCCGCCGCGATGACGGCGGAGATGGACACGGCGTCCAGGTTCCAGGCGGGCACCTGCAACTGGCGCGCCACGCGCACCGCCTGCCGCCGCGCGAACTCTTGGACGTCGCGGTGCATCTTGCGGCTGGCGGCGATGTAGTCCGTGGCCATGAACACCAGCAGCATGACGGTGGTGGCCAGCGTGATCAGCAGGCCGAGCCGGGTCTGGATGCCGGTGAGCAGGTGGCGCGGGGCCTTTTCGGGCATGCGGCGTCCTTTGCGGGTGCCTTGGGGCCGCCGGGGCGCGGCGGCGCTGTTCCCGTGTCTGGAGCGTCTTTCGCCGGGGGCGAAAACGCGAAATTCACGCTTTTGCCAGCCTAGCCTGTTTTACCGCCCCGCACAACGCGCAGCAGGGCAATGGCGTCACGGCTGCGGCAACATAGCGACAGGACCAGGTACAGCAGGGCGGCCAGGGGCACGCCCAGGGCCAGGCGCGCGGCCGGGTGCAGCGCGGGCGCGGCCCAGGCCGTGCCCGCGAACGCCCCCGCAAGCCACCATGCGGGCAGGCAGGCCGCGCAGGCCAGCGCCGCGTGCAGCAGCGCGGCGCGGGGGTGCAGGTCCACCATGGTGCCGCCGCGCCGCAGGGCCAGGACCAGGCAGGCGGCGTTGACCCACGACCCGCAACTGGCCGCCAGCGCGGGACCGGCCACCCCCAG
>JALHHV010000333.1:0-436 GCA_022837365.1 Desulfovibrio sp.
GGCCGCCACCGCCCTGGCCGCGGAAGACTACGCCGCCCTGGTGGACCACTGCACCGGCGTGCTCCGGCGGCAGCCGGGGCTGGAATACATCGTGGTCACCCGGGCAGACGGCTCGGCCCTGGTGTTCCGCCGCGGCGGCTGGGTGTTCCGGCCGGCGGGCAGCACCGTGCAGCCGGTGCGGGACGGCGGCTTCCGCCGGGGGCTGCCTCCGGGGACGGAGGAGGCGGACGCCGTCCGCCCCGCCGGCGCCGATCTGCCGGAGGTGTACCATCACGTGCTGCCCGTGGAGCGGGCGGGCATTTCCATCTGCACCGTGTCCGTGGGCCTTGCTCTGGATGGCTACCGGGCGGAGCAGCGCGCCGCGTGGTGGCACATCGGCGCGCTGACGGTCATGGCCCTGCTGGTGGCCCTGGCCACGGCGCTGCTGCTGTCGCGC
>JALHHV010000333.1:499-4467 GCA_022837365.1 Desulfovibrio sp.
TGCGACGCCAACGCCAGGCTGCACCTGATGGGCGAGGTGTTCACCCACGCGGTGGAGGGCATCTTCATCACCGACAGCGCGGGCATGGTGGTGGCCGTGAACCCGGCCTTCGAGCGCATCACCGGCGTGGACGCGCGGTCCATGGTGGGCCGCATTTCCCCGGCCCTGGGCATGGTGCCCGTGGGCGGCACGCGCAGCGTGTGGGACGAAATGCTGGAGCACGGTTCGTGGATCGGCGAGACGCGCGGGCCGCACCGCGACGGCTGGCAGATTCCGCAATGGCTGAGCCTGGTGTCCATCCGCGACGAGGCCGGGGTGATCCTGAACTGCGTGGGGGTGTTCTCGGACATCACCGACATCAAGCAGAAGGAAGCGCAGATCACCTACCAGGCCAACCACGACGACCTGACCGGCCTGCCCAATCGCAAGCACATCTTCGAACTGCTGCGCGACGCCATCGCCAGGGCTTCGGCGCGCGGCCACAAGCTGGCCGTGGTGTTCATCGACATGGATGGCTTCAAGTTCATCAACGATTCGTACGACCACGCCACCGGCGACCAGTTGCTGTGCGACGTGGCCCGGCGGCTGCGCACGTCCCTGCGGCCCGGCGACATCCTGGGGCGGCTGGGGGGCGACGAATTCGTGGCGGCGGTGGGCGGCATCACCGACAAGACCCATCTGGACGGCATCATGCGGCGGCTGTTCGAAACCTTTGCCGAACCGTTCGAGTACGGCGGCATGGGCTTTTCGGTCACGGCCAGCTTCGGCGTGTCGGTGTATCCCGACGACGGCGAGACCGCCAACGAACTGCTGTCGCGCGCGGACATCGCCATGTACCGCGCCAAGGACATGGGCAAGAACGCCATCGCCGTGTTCTGCGAGGAGCAGTGCCTGGAATTCACCCGGCGCTACCGCATGGACCAGGACATCAAGGCGGCCATCGCCGGGCGCGAGTTCCGGCTGGTGTACCAGCCCATCGCCGACGCGCGCGCCCTGCGGGTGCGCAAGGTGGAGGCGTTGCTGCGCTGGGAGCGCGACGGCGCGGTGGTGGCCCCGCCCTCGGTGTTCATCCCCGTGGCGGAAAGCTCCAACTCCATCCGCGAGATAACCCGGCTGGTGGTGGAAATGGCCTGCGCCCAGCACGCCGCGTGGCGGCTGGAGGGATTGACCCTGCCGGTGTCGGTGAACATCTCGTCCCGTTGCCTGAACAGCGACGAGACCATCAGCCATATTGCCGCGTGCCTGAACGCCTACGACGTGCCCCCGGACGCGCTGGAAGTGGAGATTACCGAAACCTCGCTGATGCAGAACTACGAGCGCGGCAACGCCATGCTGTGCACCCTGCGCGACCTTGGGGTGCGCGTTTCGCTGGACGACTTCGGCACCGGGTATTCCTCGTTGCAGTATCTTGCGCGCATGCCCATCCACGCCCTGAAGATAGACCGCACCTTCGTGCAGGAACTGCTGGACGAGGGCGGCAGCCTGGAAATCGTGGAAACCATCCTGGGCCTGGCCCGCAGCCTGCGCCTGGCCACGGTGGCCGAGGGGGTGGAGACGGCGGCCCAGCTTTCCGCCCTGCGCGGCATGGGCGTGGACTACCTGCAAGGGTACTGCCTTGCCCGGCCGCTGCCCGCCGACGACATCCTGACCCTGTGCCGCCGGGGGATGCGGCTGGTGCCCAGGGACGTGGAAACATAGAAGGGATTCGCGGCCTGAAGCAGCCCCCGAAGTGTGCCTGCCACCCCGGCCCGGCGGACGCCGCATTGGCGTCCGTCCTGTTTTGCGCTACAGCCAAGAAGGATGGAACCGCTGGCGCGGGGCCGCGCCGGGGTCATCCGTCCGTCCTGTTTCACGTCCGGCAGGAGGTTGCCCCATGTCTTCCGATACGCCCAAAGCACCCGGCGGCGATGCGCCCGCATCCTCCGTCCGGCTCGACGATATGCCCGATCCCCTCGACTATGGCGAAGATGGCCCGGACCTGCCCAACACCGGGTGCGGTTGCGGGTGCGGCGCGCCCTCCGCGCTGGAATGCACCGGGGGCATGGGCCATGCCGCGCCCGAGCCCGGCGGGGAAGAGGCGGCCTTCAGCCACATGACCGGGGACGGCAGCGTGACCATGGTGGACGTGGGCGGGAAGGCCCCCACCCAGCGCATCGCCATCGTGCGGGCCGTGGTGGAGGTGAATGCCGACACCCTGGACCTGCTCAAGCGCCGCGCCCTGCCCAAGGGCGACGTGCTGACCACCGCCAAGATCGCGGGCATCATGGCCGCCAAGCGCACGGCGGAACTGATCCCCATGTGCCACCCGCTGGCCATCAGCTACGCCGACGTGCGCTTTACCGTGGTGGACGCGCCCCCCTCCATCGAACTGGAGGCGGAAGTGCGCACCACCGGCCAGACCGGCGTGGAGATGGAAGCCATGACCGCCGCGCAGGTGGCCGCGCTGACCATCTACGACATGTGCAAGGCCGTGCAGAAGGACATCGTGCTGCGCGACTGCCGCCTGGTGTTCAAGTCCGGCGGCAAGAGCGGGGAGGCGGGATGTCGCGGCGTACTCCGTGAAGTACGTTGCTACAGCATCACCGCGTCAAGCCCCTTGTGCTTGACGATGGCCAGCAGCCGCAAGGCCGGGCCGCCCGGTTTCTTCACCCCGCGCTCCCAGTCGGAGACCAGGTTCTTGGAGACGTTCAGGTACCGGGCGAACACGGGCTGGGAAAGCCGGGCCCGTTCACGTATGTTCCGGATTTCCTCCGGGGTGATGCCGTCCACGGGCGCGAGGCAGGAAGCGTCGAACTCCTTCATGGTGACCTTGTCGATCACACCGTGCGCGTGGAGCGCTTCCGCCGTTTCGTGAACCGCCGCCAGTACGTCGCTCTTGTATGTCTTTGCCATGGTCTACTCCTCGCGCAGGACTTCCAGAAAGGTCCCGGCCCTGACCTCCGCCTCCAACTGTGCGTCATTCATGGACAGAAGTATCTTTGCCAGCTTCCTGAGGCTGTCGCGTTCCTTCGTCGTGATGTTTCCGCGCTTCGATTTGGGAAACCCGTAGACGAAAAAGGCTCGTTCTTCCCGCCGAAAACAGACGATGACCCGATAGCCCCCGGATTTTCCTTCTCCCGGCCGGGCCACCCGCTGCTTGTATACGCCCCCGCCGAGGTCCGCGTCGAACCGTCCGGCGTCCATGTCCGCCACCGCATCATGCAGGGCCGTGCCGGTGATGGCCTGTGCACCGGCGAAACGGGCGAACCAGGTGTTCGTGTAGACTTTTATGCGTTCCTTGCGGGAGGAAGGGCGGGGCATGTCGAGCGATGAGAATATATGTCACACCTTGTGTGACGTCAATGCGGATGCATGGCGCGACTGCCGCCTGGTGTTCAAGTCCGGCGGCAAGAGCGGAGTGTTCCGGGCGGGGTAGGGGCGATTGCCCCGGACCGCAAGTACCGAAAGAGGCCGCGTAAGCGGCCTCTTTCGGTACTTGCGGTATCTAGTCGATAAACTCGCACCCCTTGGCCCGCAACATCTCGTCCACCCAGGTACGGTCCCACGTCCCGTCCGCGATGGCGGCCATGACCCGCGCTTCCTTTTTCATCAGGGCGCGGGCCTTTTCCAGCACCGCCGGGGCGTCGGCCGGGCTCACCACCACGACGCCGTCGCGGTCGCCCGCCACGATGTCGCCGGGGTTCACCACCAGCCCGCCGCAGGCGACGGGAAAGTTCACCTCGCCGCCGCCCTCCTTCACCGGGCCGTTGGGCGAAATGCCGGTGGCGTACACCGGAAAGTCCATGGCCTCTATCTCTTCCGCATCGCGGATGCAGCCGTCCACCACCAGCCCGGCCAGGCCGCGCCGCTTCATCCACGTGGTCATCTGCCCGCCCACGATGGAGTAGAACGGCTCGTCGTGGGCGTTCACCACCAGCACGTCGCCGGGCCGGGCCATGTCCATGGCCTTGTTGAACAGCAGGTTGTCG
>JALHHV010000334.1 GCA_022837365.1 Desulfovibrio sp.
GGGGGGGTTCGTCGACCGTATTTTCAGATACTCCACAGTGGACGCGTAACATCTTTGTAGAAGAAACAAGCCCTCGGTCTATTAGTATCGGTCAGCTCCATGCATTACTGCACTTCCACGTCCGACCTATCAACCCGGTGGTCTACCGGGGACCTTACCACCTTAACGGTGAGGGAACCCTCATCTTGAAGCGTGCTTCCCACTTAGATGCTTTCAGCGGTTATCACTTCCCAACGTAGCCAACCAGCCGTGCTCTTGGCAGAACAACTGGCACACCAGAGGTTAGTCCGTCCCGGTCCTCTCGTACTAAGGACAGCTCTTCTCAAGATTCCTACGCGCGCAGCGGATAGGGACCGAACTGTCTCACGACGTTCTGAACCCAGCTCGCGTGCCGCTTTAATGGGCGAACAGCCCAACCCTTGGGACCGACTCCAGCCCCAGGATGCGACGAGCCGACATCGAGGTGCCAAACCATGCCGTCGCTGTGAGCGCTCGGGCAAGATCAGCCTGTTATCCCCGGGGTACCTTTTATCCGTTGAGTTACGGCGCTTCCACCTGCCACCGTAAGATCACTAATCCCGACTTTCGTCCCTGCTCGACATGTCTGTCTCACAGTCAAGCTCCCTTGTGCATTTACACTCAACACCTGATTGCCAACCAGGCTGAGGGAACCTTTGGGCGCCTCCGTTACCTTTTAGGAGGCGACCGCCCCAGTCAAACTACCCATCAGGCACTGTCCCTGAACCGGATAACGGTCCAAAGTTAGATAACCAGAACGACCAGAGTGGTATTTCAACGATGACTCCACAACCACTGGCGTGACTGCTTCAACGTCTCCCACCTATCCTACACAAGTCGTCCCGATCACCAATACCAAACTATAGTAAAGGTCCCGGGGTCTTTCCGTCCTGCTGCGCGTAACGAGCATCTTTACTCGTAATGCAATTTCGCCGAGTTCGTGGTGGAGACAGTGCCCAAATCGTTACTCCATTCGTGCAGGTCGGAACTTACCCGACAAGGAATTTCGCTACCTTAGGATGGTTATAGTTACCACCGCCGTTTACTGGGGCTTAAGTTCTGTGCTTCGCAAAAGCTAACACTTCCCCTTAACCTTCCAGCACCGGGCAGGAGTCAGTCCGTATACATCGTCTTACAACTTAGCACGGACCTGTGTTTTTGGTAAACAGTCGCTTGGGCGTGGTCTCTGCGACCCTCAGGGCTTGCACCCCTCCGGTCCCCCTTATCCCGAAGTTACGGGGGTATTTTGCCGAGTTCCTTCACCACGATTCTCTCGATCGCCTTGGTATTCTCTACCTATCCACCTGTGTCGGTTTAGGGTACGGGCGGCTCACAACTCGCTCACGAAGATTTTCTAGGCAGCATAGGATCACCGAATTCGACCATACGGTCTATGCGTCATGCTTCAGGAACACGCCAGACGGATTTACCTACCTGACTCCCTACACACTTACCCCGGGACAACCATCGCCCGGTACGGCTACCTTCCTGCGTCCCTCCGCAGCTTGTCTACTACAAGTTCGGGTCACAGACTCAACACCCCACAAACCCGAAGGCCTGACAGAATGTCTCGCGTGTTTAGCATCACTCGCCTCAACAGGGACGTCGCTCCGCCGGTACGGGAATATCAACCCGTTGTCCATCGACTACGCCTGTCGGCCTCGCCTTAGGTCCCGACTTACCCAGGGCAGATTAGCTTGACCCTGGAACCCTTGGATATTCGGCGGACGGGTTTCTCACCCGTCATTCGCTACTCATGCCTGCATTCTCACTCGAGTGCACTCCACGACTGGGTCACCCCGCCGCTTCCTCGCACACCCGACGCTCCCCTACCCATCCACACACCTGAACCCCAACAGGGGCTAGGCACCATGTGAATGCCACAGCTTCGGCGGATAACTTGAGCCCCGCTAAATTGTCGGCGCAGAATCACTTGACCAGTGAGCTATTACGCACTCTTTCAAGGATGGCTGCTTCCAAGCCAACCTCCTGGTTGTCACCGCAACTCCACATCCTTTTCCACTTAGTTACCGCTTAGGGGCCTTAGCTGATGATCTGGGCTGTTTCCCTCTCGACTACGAACCTTATCGCCCGCAGTCTCACTGCCGCGCTCTCACTTACCGGCATTCGGAGTTTGGCTGATTTCGGTAAGCTGATAGGCCCCCTAGACCATCCAGTGCTCTACCTCCGGTAAGAAACACGCGACGCTGCACCTATATGCATTTCGGGGAGAACCAGCTATCACGGTGTTTGATTGGCCTTTCACCCCTATCCACAGCTCATCCGCCAGGTTTTCAACCCTGGTCGGTTCGGGCCTCCACGACGTCTTACCGTCGCTTCACCCTGGCCATGGATAGATCACACCGCTTCGGGTCTAGAGCATGCGACTCAACCGCCCTATTCGGACTTGCTTTCGCTACGGCTACCCCACACGGGTTAACCTCGCCACACACCACTAACTCGCAGGCTCATTCTTCAAAAGGCACGCCGTCACCCCACACCCTCCCGGGGTACTTTTCACCTTTCCCTCACGGTACTAGTCCGCTATCGGTCACCAAGGAGTATTTAGGCTTAGCGGGTGGTCCCGCCAGATTCATGCGGAATTTCAGGAGTTCCGCATTACTTGGGATCTCGTCCGAGAGTGGCTGAATTACGTCTACAGGGGTTTCACCTTCTATGCCGCAACTTCCCAGAATGCTTCCACTTCCCCAGCCATTTATCACTCCCCGACCACATGACAGTATGATCAAGACGATCCCACAACCCCACACATGCAACACCTGTCAGCTATCACACACACATGGTTTGGCCTCATCCGCGTTCGCTCGCCACTACTAACGGAATCACTATTGTTTTCTCTTCCTGTGGGTACTAAGATGTTTCACTTCCCCACGTTCCCTCCAACTGCCCTATACATTCAGGCAGAGGTCGCCGGACATAACTCCGGTACCTTCAAGGTTTCCCTATTCGGAAATCCCCGGATCACAGTTTGGTTACCAACTCCCCGAGGCTTATCGCAAGTTCCTACGTCCTTCATCGGCTCTTGGTGCCTAGGCATCCACCGATTGCACTTAGTAGCTTGTTTACTCACTACAAAGATGCTCGCGTCCACTGTGAAGTTCTCAAAATACGGGCGAGCCACCAACCCACAACCAACCCACAGGCCAGCCACAAATCAGCGTCCGCAGAAGAATCGCCACCCACAGGCAACCGACCCCTCAGACACCCAACAGCGTGCCCAGGCCATCCCAACCCACCAACCACGTTCCACACCCCACAAGGGCAGTACTAACAATCAGCAGACCACGACAGCTTTACTAGTCAAGCTTCCACAACTAACAGCCCACACCACCACCAACAACACGCTGACAGTGATGAAACAATGAACCAACCAGCACAGCCGGCCAGCCAAAAGGCTCCTTAGAAAGGAGGTGATCCAGCCGCACCTTCCGGTACGGCTACCTTGTTACGACTTAGTCCTAATTACCAGTCCCACCTTCGACAGCTCCCCCCCAAACGGGTTAGGCCACCGGCTTCGGGTGTTACCGACTTTCATGACTTGACGGGCGGTGTGTACAAGCCCCGGGAACGTATTCACCGCAGCGTTGCTGATCTGC
>JALHHV010000335.1 GCA_022837365.1 Desulfovibrio sp.
GGAACGGGAGCGGTGATGGCCGAGGGAGCGGGGCAGGGCATGGGCGCGGCGCTGGTGCCGCTGTTGCAGGGGCTGTTCGACCAGCCGGTGGCGGCGCGCACCCTGCTGGACCGCATTCCCCTGCCGCTGGCGCTGGTTTCGGCCGAGCGGCGGGTGATATTCCTGAACCAGGCCGCCTGCGCCCTTACGGCCATGTCGCGCGAGCGGGCCCAGAACCTGCCGTGCCGCTACGTGTTCCGGTGCAGCCTGTGCACCGGCGGCTGCCCGCTGGACGTGGTGGACAAGTCGCCCCCGGCCGCCGTGGCCCCGGTGGCGCGCGAGGCGGACATCGTCAACGCCGACCGGGCGCGCATCCCCGTGCGGGTGACCTGCGGCGCGCTGACCGCCCCCGACGGCAGCCGGGTGGGCTATTTCGAGACGCTGGAGGATTTGCGCCTGTTCCGCCCGGCCGAGGCCCGGCCCGAATGGCCGCAGGGCTTCGGCGACATGCTGGGGCACAGCCCCGAGATGGAACGGGTGTTCCGGCTGCTGCCCGGCATCGCCCAGACCGATTCCTCGGTGCTGGTCACCGGAGAGACGGGCACCGGCAAGGACCTGCTGGCCGAGGCGGTGCACAACGCCTCCAGCCGGGCCAAGGGACCGTTCGTCAAGGTGAACTGCGGCGCGCTGCCGGAAAGCCTGCTGGAATCGGAACTGTTCGGGCACCAGAAGGGCGCCTTTACCGGGGCGTCGGAAAACAAGCCCGGCCGGTTCCGGCTGGCCCACAACGGCACGCTGTTCCTCACCGAGGTGGGCGACCTGCCCCTGCCGTTGCAGGTCAAGCTGCTGACCTTTCTGGACGACAAGATCATCCACCCGCTGGGCTCCACGCGCGGGGTGCACGTGGACGTGCGCATCATCGCCGCCACCCACCGCGACCTACGCCACATGGTGCGCGAGGGGCGCTTTCGGGAAGACCTGCTGTACCGCCTGAACGTCGTCCGGTTCCACCTGCCGCCCCTGCGCGAGCGGGGCGACGACGTGTCCCTGTTCCTGGCGCACTACCTCAAGGTGTACGCGGGCATGTTCGGCAAGCGGCTGGCCGGGTTCACCCCGGCGGCGGAGCGGGCGCTGCTGCGCCACGCCTACCCCGGCAACGTACGCGAGGTGCGCAACATCGTGGAATACTGCGTCAATGTCTGCCAGGACACCCATGTGGACCTGCCGCACCTGCCCCGCTACCTGCTGGAGGAAACCGGCGAGCCCGATGGCCCCGATCACGGGGGCGGCCAGGACGGCACGGGCGGCGCCGGGCCGGTGGGCAAGGGCGGGGGCGCGGTTGCGTCTCCGGAATTCCCGGCCGTGGACGATGATGCGCGGGCCGACGCCACGTGGGCCGAGGCGGAGCGCCGCCTGATCATGGATGCCCTGGTGCGGGCGCGCGGGCGGCGTGGCGCGGCGGCGGCGGAACTGGGTTGGGCCCGCACCACGCTGTGGCGCAAGATGCGCCAGTACGGGCTGGACAGATGAGCGGCGCCACGGGCAACGCAACGCCGCCAAGGGCGGCCGCCAGGGAGAACGCCATGCGCGGCAACGTGCTCGTGGCCCTGCACCGCGATGCGGTGGCCCCCCGGTTCGACCGGGCCACCGAGGCGTGGCTGGGCCGCATCGACGGCGAGGGCGGGCTGGCCCGCTCGCGCACCATGGTGCTGGCCAGCGCCACGGCCGAGGAATTGTGCCGGATCATCCTGACCGAGAACGTCACCACCGTGGTCTGCTGCGGCATCGAGCAGGAATTCCACGACTACCTCACCTGGAAGCGCATCACCGTGCTGGACGGTGTGGTGGGCGGGCGCGACGCGGTCATCGGGGCGCTGCTGGCGGGCACCCTGAAGGCCGACGCCGTTCTGGGTGGGGTGTAGCGCCCGCGCCGGGGCGTGTTCTTCAGTTTCTTCACGCGTTCCTTTTCTCCACGTGCTCCTTTCGCGTGCTTTTCCTGCGCCGCGCCGATGATGCAAAGTGTTGCATAATGATGCGTGGCGCGCTCTTTCGGGCGCGCATCCGCCGCAGGCGGGCAGGCCAACGCGAAGTATGCGGTCGCCAACATGCCGCGACAATGCGGGAAATGCAGCTGGAACGAGCCTTGCTATCGTTTTCACGAGGCATTGCCGTATGCGCGCGTGAGCACTGTCTTCAACCTGCAACCCCCGCCCGGCGACGGGCGACGACATGTCCGGGCCGGATGTCGCTTCCGGCCGGGACAACGGGACAAGGGCCGGTGCATCATGTGGATGACCTCGGTGCTGGTGTTCGATACCGATACCGCCTTCGCCCGGCACGTGGCCGAACTGCTGGGCGGCGGCGGCAGCGCCTGCGTGGTGGCGGCGGAGCCCGACGACGCCCGCCGCCTGCTGGCCACGGGCGGGTTCAGCGTCTTCGTGTTCGGCTGCGCCGAAGGGCCGCCCTGCCCGTTGGGCCTGTTGGATTCGGCGCGGCGGCTGGCCCCGCACATGGGGGTCATCCTGATGGTCCGCCC
>JALHHV010000336.1 GCA_022837365.1 Desulfovibrio sp.
CAGGGGCTGCAACCAGTGTCTGGAACTGGCGCGCCTGCCCGCCGCCGCCCTGGGCGCGCCGCTGCGGCCCGGCTGGCTGACGCGCGTGACGCCCACCCGCCCGCAGACGGGCCTTTCGCGGCAGGAACGCCGCCGCAACCTGCGCGGGGCCTTCACCGCCCATCCGGACGTGCGCGGCAGGCGCATCCTGCTGGTGGACGACATCTGCACCACCGGCACCACGCTGGCCCGCGCCGTGGACTGCCTGTTGCGGGCCGGGGCCGTGGCGGTGGACTGCGCCGTGGCGGCGCGCACCCCGGCCCATCCCGGCCGACAGGGATAGCCGCCGGTTTCCCTGCGTTTCCAGCGCCCGGCAGGGTGGTCGGTTGGCCCTTTTCCGCCTTGCCGCCGCCCCTCGCCCCCGGCATTGTCCGCATTTCATGGTGACACGACACATTGTTTCGTGTAACGAAACATCGCATATTTAACGCTTCGTATTCCCGCACGCATATCAACAGGAAAGGAGTGTCCCATGCAGCTTCGCAGGCTCGTCGGCGCGCTGGCGCTGGTGCTTTGCCCACTTCGGCATGATCATCCCCGACGCCCCGGTGGCCACCGCCGCCAAGCGCGCCACCACCGTCACCCTGTCGTTCTCGCACCCCTTCGAGGGGCACGGCATGAACCTGGAGCGTCCGCAGGCCTTCGGCGTGCTGCGGGTGGACGATGGCAAGACCGAGCGCACCGACCTGCTGGCCTCGCTGAAGGAAGCCAAGGTCATGGGCAAGACCGCCTGGAAGACCGATTTCACCTTCCCCAAGCCCGGCGTGTACATGTTCACCATGGAGCCCAAGCTGTACTGGGAACCGGAAGAAGACTGCTACATCCAGCACCTGACCAAGGTGGTGGTGCCCGCCTTCGGCAACGAGGACGGCTGGGACACCCCGGCGGGGCTGAAGTTCGAGCATTCCCCTTACCCGGCCCTTCGGCAACTACGCGGGCGGCGTGTTCACCGGCGTGGCCATGCTGGACGGCAAGCCCGCCCCCGGCGTGGACGTGGAGGTGGAATACTACAACGCCCAGGGCAAGTACGCGGCGCCCACCGAATTCCACGTGACCCAGGTGGTCAAGACCGACGCCAGCGGCGTGTTCACCGTGGCCTGCCCGCTGGCGGGCTGGTGGGGCTTCGCCGCGCTGACCACCGCGCCCGAGCAGGTCAAGGGTCCCGACGGCGCCATGAAGGACGTGGAGATCGGCGCGGTGCTGTGGACCCGCTTCGACGCCCTCAAGCCCGCCAAATAGCGCGCGGCGGGGCACCCCGCCGGGCATGGCCGACGTTGCGCGCCCGGTTCCGGCTTCGCCGGGGCCGGGCGTCGCCGCATGCGCGGAATGGCCGAGGCCGGAGAGTAACCGGCGCGCACGAAAAGGGCGGGGCGCGTGATAGGTGCCCCGCGACGACTTGCATTCCACGGGCGAAACCTTATGATTGCCCGAACGCCACCGGCGCGGCCCCACGGCGCACCGGTCCCGGCGCCAGAACCGGTTCGGAGGCCCTCCATGCGCGTGCTCATCGTCGAGGACGACTTCACCAGCCGCAAGTTCCTGCAGACCATCCTTTCGCCTTACGGGGCCTGCGACATCGCCGTCAGCGGCGTCGAGGCGGTGGAGGCGTTCGCGGCGGCACTGAACACGCAGCAACCGTACGACCTTGTCTGTCTGGACATCATGCTGCCCGAGATGGACGGACAGGAAGCGCTGCGGCGCATCCGCGCCCTGGAGCGCGAGCGCGGGGTGGCCCCCGCCGACGAGGTGCCCGTGGTCATGACCACGGCCCTCGACGACCCGCGCAACGTGGTGGAAGCCTATTACAAGGGCGGGGCCACGTCGTACGTGCCCAAGCCCATCGACCGCCAGTTGTTCGTGCAGATGCTGAAGGGACTGGGAGTGATTCGCTAGGTTTTCTCCGGGAATCCTTTTCCTTCCCCCGCATCCGCCCGGCGCATCCGGCCCCGTGCCGTAGCGCCGACCCGTCGCATGCCGCCGTTTCGATGGTGGACCGACGCCGCACCGACACCCACGTCGTTGCACCGGCTCGATACATTGCGGGCCGCAACTGATGCGGTATGCCGGTGGGCACAGCCCGCCAGTCTACCCCGACTCCGACCAACCGCACGCAACCATCGGGAGTACCCATGACCCGTACCCGGATTATTGCCTGTTGCCTGGCCGTGGCCGTGGCCTTTTGCCTCAAGTCGTTCGGCGGCAGCCCCAGTTACCAGCGCAGCTTCACCCCCACCCAGCCTTCGCCTTCCTCGCCCGCCGGGCCCAACATGAACCGGCAGCAGCAGACCCAGCAACCCGGCCCCGCCACGCCGCAGCAGGCCCCGCGTTCCCGCTTCGGCGGGTTCGGCGGCATGCTGGGCGGCATGCTGGCGGGCAGCCTGCTTGGCTCGCTGCTGTTCGGCGGCGGCTTCGGCGGCGTGGGCATGGTGGACATGCTGCTCATCGCGCTGGTGGTCTTCATGGCGCTGAAGTTCTTCGCGGCGCGGCGCGGCGGCGGCGCTCCTGCCCCGGCCACCGGTCCCGCTCCGGACAGGGGCATGCGCCGCGACGCCGACTACGGCGCGCAGTCCGGCTCCGGCGCCGGGTGGGACGCCCTGCGCTCCGCCCCGGCGGCCGCAGCCGCGCAGCCCGCGTCCCCCGGCATTCCGGAAGGCTTCGACACCGAGGACTTCCTGCGCGGGGCCAAGCTGGCCTACACCCGCCTGCAATCCTCGTGGGACCGGCGCGACCTGGATGACATCGCCCAGTTCACCACCCCGGACATACTCAAGGAAATCACCCAACAGGCGCAGGAAGACCCCGGCCCCTCGCGCACCGAGATCCTGTACTGCAACGCCAGCGTGCTGTCCGTCACCGAAGAGAAGGACCGCACCGTGGCCACGGTGTTCTTCGACGTGCTGATGCGCGAGGACGCCCAGGCCGACGCCCCTGGCCAGGTGCGCGAGGTGTGGCACTTCGTGCGCTCGGGCAGCGAGATGTGGCGTCTGGACGGCATCCAGCAGGTGGAAATGTAGCGGCGCGGCCGAAGCCGGACGGCGGGCAGCGCCGTCCGGCCGGGCCGCGGACCGATGACGCGAGCGGGGCGGTTTTCCGGGGGCGGACCCACGGGAAACCGCCCCGTTCCGTTGCGTGCCTGCGGACGCCGGGGGCGTTATCCGGCCGAGAGCCGCCGCAATTCGTCCAGCACCGCCTGGGCGTGCCCGTCCACCTTCACCGGCGACCACACCGCCCGCACCGTGCCGTCCGGCCCGATGAGAAAGGTGGAGCGTACGATGCCGGTCACCGCCTTGCCGTACATCATCTTGGCGCCGAAGGCCCCGTAGGCCCTGGCCACGGCCCGGTCCGGGTCGCTCAGCAGGGTCACGCCCAGTTCCTGCTTCAGCGTGAAGTTGCCGATGGCTTTCGGCGAATCGGGGCTTACCCCGGCCACGGCCGCGCCCGCCGCCGCGAAGTCGGACAGCATGCAGGTGAAGTCGCGCGCCTCGCGCGTGCAGCCGGGGGTGCTGGCCTTGGGGTAGAAGTAGAGCACCAGCCATTTTCCGGCAAAGTCGGCAAGGGCGCGCGGCGCGCCGGATGCGTCCGCCAGCCTGAAACCGGGGGCCGCCTTGCCTTGCAACGAGGCGGCGGTGATCAGTTCGCTCATGGGTGTGCTCCGTGGGTATCCGGTCATGGTGCCGCCCGGAACGCATGGCCCTTGCGGCGGGCGTGCGTTCCGGGCGGTTGTCGTTCCGTTGCTACTGCTTCTGGCCGGGCAGCAGGTTCCTGATGGCCCCGCCGATGCCCTTCACCGCCTCGCCGCCCTTTTCCACCGGGGCCTGGATGACGTTGCCCGCGCCTTCCAGGGTGTTTTGCAGCATCTTGGCCGGGTCAACCCCGTAGCTGGGCGAGTCCAGCGGCCCGCTGATCTTGATGGGTATCTTTGGCAGGCCGGTGACGTCGAGGGTGGCGGCGTAGTCCACCACGTTGCGGCCAAGGTCGGCCGTGCCCGCGCCCGTGGCGCCGATGCCCGGCGAGACGAACCTGAGGTCCCTGTTGCTGACCACGCCCTTGTCGGCGCGGATGGACGCGGTGAGGCTGTCGAACTTCTGGCCCGATGCCCCGGCCCGCCGGGACTCCGCGCCCTTGATGCCTTCGGGGATGATCTGGAAGCCGTGGATGGTGCCCTGGGTCATGGCCAGCGAGGCCGTGCCCGCCAGGGTGTGCTTGGCGGCGTTCCAGTCGTCGCCGGTGGCGGTGAGGTCGGTCTTCGCGTCGGTGCGGGCCGAAACGTGCCGCTTGCCCAGCGCGGCCTGCTGCAATTCGCCCACCTCCACCCCCTTCACGGTGCTGACGATGCGCGACTTCGTCGCTTCGGCGCGGGTGTCGGCGGTGATGTCGCCGTCCACGGAGCCGCCGCCCAGGTTCAGCTTCAGCGGGTTGATGCGCACCAGGCCCTTGTCGGCCACCAGGCGCACCAGCACGTTGGTCATGGGCACCTTGGAGGCGACGAGCCGCCCGGCCTTGAAGGTGGCGTCCACGTCGTAGGCGCGCAGGGCCTTCTTGGCCTCCGCCGCGCCGC
>JALHHV010000337.1 GCA_022837365.1 Desulfovibrio sp.
CGTGGCGCGATACGGTGCGCGGGACCGCCCACCTTGATTTGCGCTGCCCGATGCCCTACACTGGGCATATGCAAGGAAGCAAAGGATTTCCCATGATTATACGCTGCCCGGAATGCCAGTTCGAGCGGAGCATCGACAGCAGCAAGATTCCGTCCTCGGCCGCCATCGCCACCTGTCCCAAGTGCCGTCACCGGTTCCGCTTTCGCGCCCTCGCGCCCGACGAGGCCCCCGACGCCACCCGGCAGGGGGGTACGGACGCATCGTCCCGTGCGGCTCCCGCCGGACAGGACGACGCCGCGCCCGGCATGGCGCGGGACGAGGACGACGGCCTCCCCGCCGCGTTCCGCCGTCCCTCCGCACCTCCGGCGGCCTCTGCACATGACGCACATGGCGCGCCCGGCGCACCCGGCCACGTGGGCGAACCCCGCCCCGTGTCCGGCGCGACCCATGCGACCCATGCGCCCCGTGCGCCCCATGCGCCCCATGCCTCCGGTACGGAAGCTCCCGATACGGAAACGCCCGGCCCCGATGCGGGCGCACCCCGCGCCCCCGATGTCCCCCATGGGCACACCGATCTTTCCCGCCCCGGCGACGACCCGCTGCCCCCCGGCGCGGTGATCCCCGGCCGTGGCAACGCCCCGGCCCGCGACGACGACCATTACGGGCAGGACGCCCCCACCAACGGCCAGCGCCGCCCCGGCTCGCCGCGCGACATCTGGGACGCCGTGGCCTCGGTGGGCGACCGCTGGCGCAAGCAGTCCGGGCCCAAGGCCCGTCCCGGCGGCGAGCGGCAGGCCGACGACCACGACGCCAGTGGCGGCCATGGCGGCAGGCAGGACTCCGACAGCCATGGCGACCCCTTTCCGCCGCGCGACGGCCAGCGCCCCGACGAACGGGACGCCCCCCCGCCGCCGTGGGCCGCGTCCGCCCGCAGCGAGGTGCCGTGGGAAAACCTGGACCGCCTGGGCTTCTTCCCCGGCCTGTACCAGACCATCCTGCGGGTCATGCTGGCGGCGCCCCGCTTCTTCTCCGGGGTGCGCTCCACGGGTTCGCTGAAGCGGCCGGTGACGTTCTACCTGCTCATCGGCATCTTCCAGGCGCTCACCGAACGGCTGTGGTACCTCATGAGCATGCGCGCCTTCGGCGGCGTCATCGAGGACCCGCAGTTGCAGGCCTGGATGGGCAGCGTCACCCACGACATGAGCCTGCCCATGACCCTGCTGCTCTCGCCGTTCACCCTGCTGCTGCAACTGGCCGTGCTGTCGGGCCTGTACCACTTCATGATCCGGCTGGTGGAGCCGCGCGCGGCCGACCTGCCCACCACGGTGCGGGTCATCTCGTACAGCGCGGCGCCCACGGTGCTTAGCGTGGTGCCGCTGGTGGGGCCGGTGGTGGGTTCGCTGTGGTTCGTGGTATGTACCTTCGTAGGGGTGAAGTACGCGCACCGGCTGCCCTGGTCGCGCACGGCGCTGGCCATCGGGCCTCTGCTGGGGCTGGGCTTCGCGCTGACGGTGCAGTTGCTGCGCATGTTCATGTCCTCCGCGCCCATGTAAGGGGACATGCGGGCGGGGAGTCCGGCCGGGACAACCGGGGAGGCGGCCATGTTCAGGAAACTGCGCGCCCTGTGGAACGAACTGCGCGAACGGCGCAGGCATTCCCGCGAGATAGCGCCGCGCACCATCCGCGACCTGGCCGCCGAACTGCGCGAACTGGCCGAGATCGCCGAACGGGTGGCCCCCGTGGACGCCGAGACGCTGGTGCGCCTGCGGCGCATCCGCCACGAGATGAACGACCTGATGGACCTCACCCGCCGCCCGGAATTCCACCGCATCCCCGCCCAGCGCAGGCTGGACCTGCACAACGGCATCCAGCGCACCCGCGAGCAGATCCTGGAATCGGCCCAGGCCGCGCCCACGCCCACCCCGCGCCTGCAATAGGCGGCCTTCGCCCCGGCCGGTCCTGCCCGGCACGCGCCCCGCGCATTCCCGGCATCCCCCGGCACCATTCTTGCTTCGGCATGTCCACATCCGTCCGCGCGACGGCTTTCCGACATCACCGTCCGTGCGCCCGCCGCCATGGCGGCCCGTGGCCCACGGTCATCCCCGGAGCGTTGTCCATGCCCTTCATGCCCTGCCCGGCCAAACCCGCCGCCCCCGGCAGCCGTTCCGGCCGGCGCGCCCGCCCCGCCGCGCGCCTTCCGCTGCTCGTGCTGTTCCTGCTGCTTCTGCCGCTGGCCGCCTCCTGTTCGGGACCGCCCAAGGCCGGGGTGTACCTCGACCTCGGCAGCCAGCCCATCTTCTACATGGACGACTGGGTGCGGCGCGGCAATCCGCAGGTCAGCGTGCGGCCCGTCACCCCGCCCGACCGGCAGCTGACCGCGCTGTTCGTGCCCTTCCGGGTCACCCAGCAGATGGAGAAGCCCAGCGTGACGGGCCTCGAGGTGTCGCGCCAGATATGGCAGACGTGGCTGTCGGAAAAGGTCTTTCCGGTCATCGAATTCGCGGAGAACGCCACCCCCTACCGCCGCGACCTGGCCATGCAGATGGCCGCCCTGCGCGGGGCGCAACTGCTCATCGGCGGGTACGTCACCCACTACGTCAACGGCGGCACCTCCGGCGATTCCAAGCTGTCGGTGTCGCTGGAAATATGGGACGTGAACACCGGTCAGATGATCTGGGCCATGGGCCACGCCGGGGTCATGGAACACCAGTTCGCCAACGATTTCATCCTGTTCTCCGCCAAGGCCCGCATGCCCAGCGACCCCATGTGGGCCATCACCCAGACCGTTTCGTGGGACATGGCGCAGGAGGTCAAGCTGTGGATCAACCCGCCCGCGCCCAAGGGGTTGTCCAAGGAGCCCGCCTTCTAGGGGCTGTTTCCAACTTGTCC
>JALHHV010000338.1:0-900 GCA_022837365.1 Desulfovibrio sp.
TACCGTCCGTTCATCCAGTCCGGCCGCCTGACCTTCGTGGAACCCCGCTTCGACGCGCTGGTGGCCGCCGTGCGCGGCTGCGACAAGCACTTTCTCTTCGGGCGCATCCTGTTGCAGGCGGACCTGGCCAGCCAGCAGATCGGCCCTGCCTATGCCCACTGGACCCGCGTCTGCCGCGAACAGTTGGACGCCCTTTCGGTGGAGCTTTCCACCCTGCGCCGCGCGCAGGACGTGATGGTGGGCAACGAACTTTCCAACTTCCGGCGCGCCCTGGCCGACGGCGACATGAAGTCCCTGCGCGGTGCGCTGAGCGGCCTGCCCGCCGTCATCGCGGGCGCGGGTCCCTCGCTGGCCGCCTCGGCCCCGGCCGTGGCCGGGCTGGCGGACCGGGCGCTGGTCACGGCGGCCCTCCAGACCCTGCCCGCCATGCAGGCCGTGGGCATCCGGCCGGACCTGGCCCTGTGCATCGACTACAGCGACGGCATCCTGCGCGTGTACGACCGGCTGGACCCGGAATGGGCGCGCCGCGTGCCGCTGGTCTACTCCACCAAGGTCCAGCCCGAGGTGGTGCGCCGCTACCCCGGCCCCACCCTGCCCCTGTGGACCGTGGGCGGCATGGCCACCTTCATCGCGGGCAAGGACGACCTGGTGCTGGACGCGGCGGGCAACGTCAGCGTGGCCCTGCTGCGCCTGCTGCACTGGATGGGCGCCGGGCGCATGGTGCTGGCCGGGCAGGACTTCGGCTGGCGGGGCGAGACCTCGCACGCCGCCGGGCACCATGCCGCCGCCATCACCGTGGGCACGCTGGAACTGCCCGGCCGCGACGGCCCGGTGCGCTCCACCCTGCCCTACGCCACCGCCCTGCGCGACATGGAACAGGACATCCGCACCCTGAACCTG
>JALHHV010000338.1:984-3227 GCA_022837365.1 Desulfovibrio sp.
CTGGCCGGGTTCCGCCAGCGCCTGGACGCGGCCATGACCCCGTGCGAACAGCCGCTGTTCGCGCCGCGCCTGCCGCACTGGCGCACCTCGCTGCGCAACGCGCAGAAGAAGCTGGAAACGCTGTTCCGCAAGCCGGAACGCCACGGAGCGGAGATCGTCGAAATGCTGGGACGGGTGCATTTCTTCCTGCGCCAGGACCCCATCTGCACGCCGTACCTGTACAACGAGATCATGGACGTCTCCGGGCTGGTGCACGGCCGCGACCGGTTCGGGCTGCCGCAGCTGACGGAATTCCGGCAGATATCCCGGCGGGTGCTGGACAAGATCCGGCGCATCGACGAGGTGATGACCAGCGCGGCCGGTGAACGGGCCGCCGCCGTCTTTCCCATGGACAAGGGGGACAGCGTCAGCCAGTGGGTGGCCCGCGTGCTGGGGGTCATCCGGGAAAGCGGCCTGCCGTACCAGCTGGGTCCCATGGGCACCACCATCGAAGGCGGACGGGCCGAGGTCATGCAGGTGGCCGACCGCTGCTTGGCCGCGCTGGAAGAGGACTGCGACCGGGTGTACATGACCCTGAAGGTGGACCTGCGCAAGGGGCCCTCCGGCCGCATGGCCGGAAAGGTGGCCTCGGTGGAGGCCAGGCTGGACCGGGGCTGATGGCCGGAGGCCGGGGGCCGGGACGCCGTCTCAGGCGTCGGGCAGCCGGTGCGCCGTCTCCACCAGCCGCAGCCGCTTCCACGCGCCGCGCCGGAAACGCAGCCACGACACCACGGCCAGCAGCAGGATGAACGCGGTGAACGCCGCCCACAGCGTGTTCAGGGTCATCAGGCCCGAGGCGCGCAGGGCCAGCGTGGGCAGCACCAGCCAGACCAGGCAGCCCAGCAGCATGTTCCACATGACGAACCAGGTGTCGCCCGCGCCCTTCAGCGCGCCGGTGTACACGATGGTCACCGCGTCCAGCAGGCAGTACACCGCCACGAAGCGCAGCAGCACCACGCCCATGGCGCGGATTTCCGCCTTCTGGGCCAGCACGGCGGGGTCCTGCGCGCCCCCGCTCAGGAACAGGTCGTACAGCGGTCCCGGCGTGAAGAAGAAGAACAGCGAAAGTCCCAGCATCCAGGCCATGGCCACGTGCAGGGTGCTGGCCGTCACCCGCTCCGCCCCGGCCGGGCTGCCCCGGCCCATGGCCTGCCCCACCATGCTGCCCACGGCGATGTTCATGCCCATCATGGGCAGAAAGGCCACCATGTTGATGGAAAAGGTGATGTTGGTGGCCGCCAGCGCCGTTTCGCCCAGTTCGCCCACCAGGAACACGAACCACGTCACCGAGAACAGCTCGGCGAAGCCGTTGATGCCGCTGGGCAGCCCGTAGCGCGCCATGCGCAGGAACAGCGCCCGTTCGAAGCCGCGTCCGCTCCACACCCGGAAGCACCGCTCGTTGCGCCGGGTGAACACCATGCCCCCCAGCAGCAGCGAGGTGACGGCCCAGCTGAGGATCATGGACAGCCCAGCGCCCTCGATGCCCATCTCCGGCAGGCCCCACTCGCCGTAGATCAGGGCGTAGTCCAGCGGGATATGCACGGCCATGGCCGCAAAGTTGGCCAGCATCACCGGCCGGGTGCGCCCCTGCCCGGAAAAGAAGCCGCCCAGGCAGCTGTTGCCCAGCGCCAGCACCGAGCCCAGCGCCAGCATGCGGAAGTAGGCCACCTCTCCCGCCTGCACGGCGGGCAGGTGCCCGGCAAAGGCGAAAATGGCCGGGGCGGCGAACCACAGCAGGGCAAGGCACGCCCCGAAGAAGAAGGCCATCAGCAGCCCCTGCCACAGGGCCACGCCCACCCGGTGCGGCGCGCCCGAGCCGATGTATTGCGCTATGAACACCCCGGCGTAGCCGGTGATGCCCATGCAGGTGAGCAGAAACAGCAGATGCACCACCGCCGCGGGCGTGGCCGCCGCGATGGCTTCCACCGAATAGTGGCTCAGGAACAGCCGGTCGGTGAACTCCATGACCGTGGTGGAGGCCATGCCCGCCACCAGCGGCAGGCTGACGCCGAGCACCTCGCGGTACCCGCCCGGCGCGCTCCAGCGCGCGGTGACGCCAGCCACCATTCTCGACAACATTGCATCCTCCGTCGCGTACCGTCCATGTTGCGGAAAAGCCGTATCAAGTAGTCTAGCGGAAAAGGCGCGTCAAGGCATCCCGGCCGCGCGGCACGGTACGGCGAAGGGGACGGGGCCGGGACCGG
>JALHHV010000338.1:3232-5734 GCA_022837365.1 Desulfovibrio sp.
CGGCGCGCCCGCGCCCTTCCCTTCACGGCGGATTCACCCTATAAGGCGGCAATGCGCCAGCCGTATCCCCTTTCGCACCACCTGCTGTGCGCACTGCCGCTGCTGGCGCTGCTTGCGGCCTCCGCCCTGTGCCTGGGCACCGGGGACGAGGTCACCGCCCACTGGCGCGCGTGGCGGCACCTTCACCCGGACGCCACCCTTGTCGTACGGGTGCTGACCGACTGGGGCAACCCGGCCATGTACGCGGTCTACGCGGCGCTCATGTGGCGCGCCCGCCGCCGCCACGACCCGCGCACCGTGCGTTTCGTCATCGCCTACGTGGTGGTGCAACTGCTGATTTCGTTCCTGCTCGTGCGGGTGATCAAGATCGCCGCCGGGCGCACCCGGCCCGGCGTGGCGGGTCCGTGGGTGCCGTTTTCGTTCGACGGGCCGCACAATTCGCTGCCCTCGGGCCACACCACGGAAATCGCAGGCGCCTGCGCGCCGCTGGCCATGCGCTGGAAGC
This sequence comes from Desulfovibrio sp., assembly GCA_022837365.1. Taxonomy (GTDB): domain Bacteria; phylum Desulfobacterota; class Desulfovibrionia; order Desulfovibrionales; family Desulfovibrionaceae; genus Cupidesulfovibrio. Next base: position 3,738 of record JALHHV010000338.1, read on the forward strand.
GCACGGCCGCTTCCCTTGCCCTCGGCTGTTTCGTGGCCGCCGTGGGCTATTCGCGGGTGCTGCTGGGGCAGCACCATGCCAGCGACGTACTGGCGGGGCTCCTGCTGGGCAGCCTTGCCGCCTTCGTCATCCACCGCATCACCTACAGGCACCGCATCACCCACAGGACCACTCCATGACCGAAACCGCCGCCCCCGAAACCAAGGCCGCCGCCCCGCACGACACGCCGCAGGACAAGGCGCAAACCCCGCCCGGCGCTGCCGCAGGCGGTGCGGGCTCCCCCGGCGGCAAGCCCGCCGGTTCCTGTCCGCCGCCCAGGCCCAAGGGCATCCTGGCCCGCCTGTACGACCTGCTGGCGTTCTTCCCGCTGCTGCCGCTCACGCTCATCTACGCGGCGCAGACGGCCTTCACCCTGGATGCGCGGTCCCTGTGGTTCTCGGACGAAATCCGCCACGGCAACGTCTACGAAACCATGCTGGCCACCGGGCAGTGGCTGGTGCCGCACCTGAACGGCACCCCCTACCCGGACAAGCCCCCGGTATATTTCTGGTTCCTCGGCCTGCTGGACGCCATCCCCGGCGTGGACGGCCCCATGGTCTTCCAGTTGGGGGCCGCCGTTTCCGGCCTGCTGCTGCTGTGGGCCACCTATGCCCTGGCCCGCCTGGTGGCCGGGTGCGACAAGCGCGAATCGTTCGCGGCGGGCCTGGTGCTGCTGTGCGGCTTCTACTTCCTGGGCGTGACCCATTACGCCCGCATGGATCTGCTGTTCGCCGCCGCCATCACCCTGGCCCACGTGTGCATGTACCGGGGGCTGCGCCTGCCCGTGGCCTGCCGCTGGATATTCCCGGCCTTCGCCCTGGCCGCCGTGGCCACCCTGATCAAGGGGCCGTTCGGCGTGGCCTTCCCGCTGCTGGCGGGCCTGGCCTACGCCCTGTGGCGCGGCATGCCCCGCCGCCTGAACCGCATGGACGTGGCCATCGGCGGCGGCATCATGCTGGCCACCCTGCTGGCCTGGGTGGGCGCGGTATGGTTCGAGGGCTACGCGGACCTCATCCGCAACATCCTGCGCCACCAGATCGTGGACCGCGCCACCGCCGCCTGGCATCACGAGCAGCCGTGGTGGCACTATCTGGCCACCCTGCCCGCCGCGTGGCTGCCGTTCACCCCCATGCTGCTGTTCCTGCCGTGGGGCCGGGCCTTCACCCCCGCCTCCATGCGCGCCATGCTGGCCACCCGCAAGGGCCAGGGCGACGGCATGGCCTACATCTGGCTGGCGCTGGCCACCTCGTTCGCCCTGCTGACCGTGGTCAGCATCAAGATCGTCATCTACCTGCTGCCGCTGTTCCCGCTGCTGGCCGTGGTCACCGCCCGCGCCCTGCTGCGCCTGAACGCGTTCGGCAGCCGCATGTACTTCGGCCTGACGGCCTTCCTGCTGCTGGTGCTGGCGCTGGGCCTTGGCGCCGCCTCGCTGTGGCAGTGGGCGCCCGACATGGCGCGCGCGCACTTGCAGCCCCAGGTGCTGGCCCTGCTGGACATGGCGCGCGGCGCGCCCATTCTTGCAGGCATCACCCTGGTCTTCGCCGTGCTGCTGTGGAAGGCCGTGGACCGCAGCCGCCCCGAAGGCGGGCTGCTGACCCTGGCGACCTTCGTCACGGCGCTCGTCGTGCCCGCCGCCCTGTTCACCGCCCCCTCGCTGGACCCGGTCATGAGCCCCCGCGCCCAGGCCGAACTGATGGGCGACTACATCCGCAAGGGCTACCACCCGGTGAGCTACAAGGTGTACTCCGGCACCTACACCTACTACGCGGGCTCCAACATCGAGGAGCTTTCAGACGAGGAATCGCTGCGCGCCGCCATGACCCTGTTCCCGCAGGTGGTGGTGGCCATGCGCGCCGACCGCTTCGCGGAATGGGCCGACAAGCCCGCCGACCTGCGCGAGGTGCACCGCCAGTGGATCGTGGACCGCGAATTCGTGCTGGCGGAACGCTCCGGCCCCG
>JALHHV010000339.1 GCA_022837365.1 Desulfovibrio sp.
CCCGCCACCGGCGCGCTGACCCTTTCCGTCCACCCGGACGGCCCGCCGGACCTGGCCGCCCGCTGCGCCCGGATACTCACCGGTGCCCCCGTCCCCGCCTTTTCCCCGCCCGGCTGCGCCGCCCTGCCGTCCTCGCTGGACCGCGCCGGGTACACGGCGGGCGTGCGCGAAGTGCTACGCCGCATCCGCAAGGGCGACACCTACCAGTGCAACCTGTCCACCCGCTTCGGCCTGCACGCGCCGGGGCTGGACCCGGCGGCCCTGTCGCTGCACCTGTGGCGCACCCGGCCCGCGCCCTTTCACGGGCTGTTCCGGGTGGGCGGCCGCCACGTGGTCTCCGCCTCGCCGGAGCGGTTCCTGCGCGTGGATGCGCCGGACGGCGGCCCGGCCCGCGTGCTCTCGCAGCCCATCAAGGGCACCCTGGCCTTCGGCCCCGGCACGCCGCACCCGGCTTGGCATCCCGGCCTGCCCGGCCTGCTGGCCGCCACCCCCAAGGAGCGCGCCGAACTGTCCATGATCGTGGACCTGGTGCGCAACGACATCTCGGCCGACTGCGCCCATGGCAGCGTGGCCGTGGCCCGGCACTGCGCCACCTTTCGCGTGGGCGGCGCGGCCAGCGGCCTGGTGCAGATGTATTCCGACGTCACCGGCGCGCTGCGGCCCGACCGCACCTGCCTGGACCTGCTGCTGTCCGCCTTTCCCGGCGGGTCGGTGACCGGCTGCCCCAAGCGGCGCACCCTGGCCATCATCGAGGCCGGGGAACCGCACAGCCGCGAGGTGTACTGCGGCAGCCTGCTGGCCGTGGCCGACGCCCGCGCCATGGACGCCTCCATCGCCATCCGCACCGGATGGCACGACGCGGCCGCCGGACGCTTCGAACATTGCGCGGGCAGCGGCATCGTCGTGGACTCGGACCCGGAAAGCGAATACGAGGAGACATGGGCCAAGGGAGCCAACTTCCGGGAGGTATGCGCATGATCCACTGGCGGGGCGGAGGGCTGCACGAGGGCGGGGTACGGCTGGACATCGGCAGTCCGGCCTTCCGGTACGGGGCCGGGCTGTTCGAAACCATCCTGTGGAACGGGCGCGGACCCAGCCGCCTGGACGCGCACCTGGCGCGGCTGCGGGCCAGCCTGACCCACTTCGGCCTCGTGGCCGAACCCGTGGACTACCCGGCGGTCATCGCGGAAGTGGTGCGCGCCAACGGCCTGGCCGGACGGCAGGCGCGGGTGAACATCATCGCCCCGCTGGAGGACGAGGACGCGGCCATCGCGCCGCTGGTCACCGCCGCCCCCTTCGACCCGCCCGCGCCGGACCGCACCTACAGCCTGCGCCTGGCCCCGCCCGCCACGCTGGGCTCGCTGGCCCTGCACAAATCCATGAACTACATGCTGTGCTACCTGGAACGCAGGGCCGCCCGCGCCCTGGGCCAGGACGACGCCGTGCTCACCCAGCCCGGCGGCATCGTGGTGGAGGCCACCACCGCCGCCCTGCTGTTCGGCGACGGCGACTGCTTCTGCACCCCCACCGGCGGCTGCCGCCTGCCCAGCACCACCCTGGCCGCCGTGCGGGACATCCTGCCCGTACGCGACTGCACCGTGCGCGCCGGAGAATTGCGTTCCTTCCGCCACGCCTACCTGCTCAATTCCCTGCTGGGCATGCGTCCGGTCTCGGTCATCGGCTCGCACGCCTTCACGCCCGATTTCGCCACCTGCGAGCGGTGCAATCCCGTGTTGCTGGGGGAATAGCAGGGGCTGAAAGGCTGCGACGCCGCGCGTACCGGACTACTTCCTTTTCGAATCGAACCCGAACAGGCGGCCGCGCACCACGGCCTCGCGGCCGTGCCGGTCGCGCAGGGCGTCCAGCGCGGCGTCCAGCTTCTTGCGGCGGTTTTCGTCGGGCGGCGGAGCGGGTTCGGTGGGAGCGGCGACGGAGGGATCGCCCGGTCCGGCTGCCGCATCCGCAGGTTGCGCGCCGTCCGCGTCCCGGCCCGTCCGGCCCCTGCCGGGAATATCCAGCGGCAGGGGCAGCTGGCGCGGGCCGTGGTGGGCCGGGCCGAAGTTGGACACCCCCACCCCGATCAGCCGCACCTTGTCAGCCAGGGTCAGGGCGTCCAGCAGGCGGCACGCCTCGTCGAAGATGGTCTCGGTGGATGCCGTGGGTCCAGGCAGGCTGTGGCTGCGGGTGATGGACCGGAAGTCGGCGTACTTCACCTTGAGCGTGATGGTGCGCCCCGCCAGCCGCTGCCGCCGCAGCGACGCCCCCACCCGCTCGGACTGCGCCAGCAGCCAGCGCCGCAGCACGGCGCGGTCGGCGGTGTCCTCGGCAAAGGTGTTCTCCGCGCTTTCCGACTTGGGCTCGGAATACGGCTCCACCTCGCGCGGGTCCACGCCGCTGGCCCGCTCGTGCAGGTGCGCGCCGCCCTTGCCGAAGCGCCGTTCCCAGAACTCGCGCGAGTAGCGCAGCACGTCGCCCGCGCTGCGCACGCCAAGCTGGCTTGTTCACGTCCGAGGCGATCTTGGCCAGGAACTTCACCGGGGCCGCGCCCACCGAACAGGTCAGCCCGCCGGTCACGTCGCGCACGCGGGCCTTCACCGCCATGCCCATGGTCTCCACCGGGCCGAACAGCCGTTCCAGCCCCGTGGCGTCCAGATAGGCCTCGTCCACCGAGGCGGGCTCCACCAGCGGCGAGAATTCGCGCAGCGCGTCCATGATCCGGTGCGAAATCTCGGCGTAGCGGCGCATGCGCCCCGGCACCACGATCAGATGCGGGCACAGCCGCAGCGCCGTGCTCATGGGCATGGCCGAACGCACGCCGAAGCGCCGCGATTCGTACGACGCGGCGGCGACGACCCCCCGCGTGGTGCCGCCCACGGCCACCGGCTTGCCCCGCAGGGAGGGGTCGTCCATCTGCTCCACGGACGCGAAGAAGGCGTCCATGTCGATATGCATGATCCAGCGCTGCGCCATGGACGCATCCTAGCAAAGCGGACGCGGGGCCGGAAGCGGGGCGCGGTTGTCCGGACAGCCGCGCCCGGCCGCTCCCCCGCAGGCACGGTGACGGCCCGCCGCCCGCCGTGCTAGACAGGTAGGCGCGCCGCCGCGCGCACCCCGTCGAAGCAGTTTTCACTTCCAGCCGCACTCCAACCCCCGGTCACCCATGCCAGCGTTCCGCTTCGTCCATGCCGCAGACCTGCACCTCGACGCCGCCTTCGCGGGCGTCTCGCGCGACCTTCCGCCCCGCCTGGCCGACCGGCTGCACCGCGCCACCTTCACCGCATGGGAACGGCTGGTGGAACTGTGCCTTGCCGAGCGGCCCGACGCCCTGATCATCGCGGGCGACGTGCACAACCACGAGGACGGCAGCCTGCGCGCCCAGGTGGCCCTGCGCGACGGCTGCGCGCGCCTGGCGGACGCGGGGGTGCGGGTGTTCATCGCCCACGGCAACCACGACCCGCTGACCTCGCGGGTGAAATCCCTGCACTGGCCGGACGGGGTCACCGTGTTCGGCCCGCAGGTGGAAGCCCACCCCGTGGCCCGCGACGGGCGTGTGGCGGCGGTGGTGCACGGCATCAGCCACGAGACCGACCGCGAGGGCCGCAACCTGGCCAGACGCTTTGCCCGCGCCGCCACGGCCCAGGGCCTGGAGGTGCCCCCCGGCGCGCCGCAGATCGGCGTGCTGCACTGCAACGTGGGCGGCGCGCCGGGCAGCCCCGTGAGCCATGACGCGGGCCGCTACGCCCCCTGCACCCTGGACGACCTGGCCGCCACGGGGCTGGACTACTGGGCGCTGGGACACATCCACCTGCCGCAGGTGCTGCGCGCGCGGCCCCACGTGGTCTACCCCGGCTCCACGCAGGGACTGCACATCAACGAGGACGGGCCGCGCGGCTGCCAGTTGGTCACCCTGCACGACGACGGCGAGGTGGAACTGGAATTCCGGCCGCTGGCCCCGGTGCGCTGGCAGGTTGTGGAAGTGGCCATCGATAATGGCGGCAACAATTGCGGCAAGGACGGCGACGGTCCCGGCGATGCGGATACGCCCAACGGCGGGGCATCGCTGGAAGCCCTGCACGGCCGCATCCTGGAGGCCATGCAGCACGCCGCCGGAGAGGATGCGCCGCCCGGCGCGCCAGCCTTCCCCATTGAAGTCACCCTGTTCCGGGTGGTTCTGCACGGACGCGGCCCGCTGGACCGCCAGTTGCGCCGCCCCGGCGCGGCCAATGCGTTGCTGGAAATGCTGCGCGAGGCCGGGGCCTCGCTAGACCCGCTGATATGGGTCAAGGACATCGAACTGCGCACCCGGCCCGACGTGGACATGGACGCGCTGCGCCGCCGCGACGACCTGCTGGGCGAAGTGCTGCGCGTGGCCGCCGCCGTGCGCGGCCTGCCGGAACAGCCGGCGGGCGACCCGGCGGCCTGCCCGGACGGGCTGCACGCCCTGGCCGCCGCCGTGCTCGGCCCGCTGTACGACGGCGCGCGCGGCCGCCGCTTCCTCGGCCCGTCCGACGCCCTGCCGCCCGAAGACCTGGCCGCCCTGCTGGACGACGCCGAACGCATCTGCTGCGACATGCTGGAGGCCGACTGATGTA
>JALHHV010000340.1 GCA_022837365.1 Desulfovibrio sp.
TCCGGACGGGTGCGCCCCGGCCCCGCCCTGCTGGTACTGGCGGGGGGTGGCCCCGGTCAGGTCGCGGAACACGCGCGAAAAGTGGCTCTGGTCGGAAAAGCCGGTTTCCGCCGCCACGTGGCTGATGGAGTGCCCGGCGGCCAGCAGGCGCCGTGCCGCGTCCACGCGCAGTTGGGTCTGGTAGGCGTGCGGGGGCAGGCCCGTGGCCTGCTGGAACATGCGCAGCAGGTGGCAGCGGCTGCGCCCGGCCAGCCGGGCCAGGTCGTCCAGCCGTACCGGGTCGGCCACGTGGCCGCGCAGGTGGCGGCGCACCGCCTCCACCGCCTCGGCGGGGTCCGGCGGGTTTGCGGCGGTGGCCGTGGCAGGGTCTGGGCCAGGGTCTGGGCCGGGGCCGGAAACGGGCAGGCAGTGGCGGGCCAGCAGCAGTTCCGCCGCCTGCACCAGCAGCGACTGTTTTTCCAGCACCGAGCCGCCGCGCGTCACCGCGTCGTACAGGGCCGACCATGCGGCCGTGGTCTGCGCGCAGTCCACCACCGGCGAGCGGAAGCGGGGGAGGCAAGGCCGGGCGGGCGCGGCTTCCGGGGCCTCGGCGGTTGCCGCCAGTTCCGCCAGCCAGTCCGGGTCCACGTAGAACATGCGGTAGGCGAAGAAGGTGTCGCGGTCGGGGTTGCAGGCATGCACCCGGCCCGGTTCGATGAGCACCAGTTGCCCGGCCACGGCCCGGTGCGGCGCGCCCTCCAGCATGAACGAGGCGGCCCCGCCGTCCATGAGCCCGATGGAATACGCGGCGTGGGTGTGGCGGCGGAAGGTTTCCTCGTTGTAGCTCGACCGGCGCACCTCCACTCCGGGCAGGTCCGGGTCGCGCCAGAAGCGGACGGCGGCATGGCGTGGGGTGCGGCTCATGGGGAGAAGTATCGGGGGGCTTGCCGGGCGCGTCAAGTGTGGGGGCGGCAGCGGCGAACGCCGGAAACGGAAAAACCGGGAAGGCCCGCGCCTTCCCGGTTTCGCTCGTGACCGGGGTACCGTCCGGGCGCTATTTCCCGAACGGGCACTTGGGATACGTGCAGCTCTTGCACTCCATGCACAGGCCGCCTTCGCCCAGTTTCGCCAGGTCGCGCCGGGTGGTCTCCACCCCGGCCAGCAGGCGCGGCAGCAGGATGTCCAGCGCGGTGGTCTTGTAGAACAGCGCGCAGGCGGGCACGCCCAGCACCTGCACGGGGTGGGGGGCCTGTTCGTTGGCGATGCGCCCCACCAGGCTCATGGTGCCGGGCAGCATGGGCAGGCCGTACAGCATGTCGGCAAGGCCCGCGTCCACCAGGCCCTTGCGGGTCACGTCGTCCGGGTCCACGGACAGCCCGGCCGTGGTCACCACCAGGTCCGCCCCGGCGGCGATCAGGTCGCGCACGCCCTGGGTGATCAGGGCCGCGTCGTCGGGGGCGAACACGGTCTTCACCACCTCGCAGTTCAGGCGCTGGGCCTTCTGGGTGATGATGGGCGCGAACTTGTCCTGGATCAGCCCCTGGAAGACCTCGGTGCCGGTGACCAGGATGCCGATTTTCGCGGCGCGCATGGGCAGCACCCGCAACAGCGGGCCGTCCTGCAACATGGCCGTGGCCTTGATGTAATTCTCGCGCGAGAGGTACAGCGGGATGGCCCGCGTGCCCGCCACCTTGGTGCCCGCCAGCACCACGCTGTAGCCGTGGCGGGTGGCGCACATCACGTCGGGCACCAGGTTGAAGCGCTCCAGGCGTTCGGCGTCCACCAGCAGCAGGCCGTCGCGGGTGGCGGTGAGGTTGGCCTTGCCTTCGCGTGGGGCATCGCGCATGGCCACGCCCTCGCCCGCCATCAGTTCGGCGAAGGTCTTGGCGGCCTCGTCCTCGTGCACCCAGGCCTCGGCGGCGTCCGCGTCCTCCTGCACGTAGATGGAGTTGCGCCCCATCAGCTGCAATCTACAGATGTCGCCCGCAGTCAGTTCCTGCCCGGCGGTGAATTCGGCGTCCTTGTGCTCGCCGGGGACGATGCGGGTCATGTCGTGCAGGGCGCGCTTGCCCACGGCCTCGGCCACGGGCACGGCGCGCAGGGCGGGCTGGCCCTCGAAGGCCAGGCCCGGCCCGGCGTGGTAGGGCGATTCGCCCTGGCACGAGCGGCAGATGCCGCCCGAGGACACCGGGTAGTATTCGCCGCACAGCGGGCAGCGGCCCACCAGCCCCTTGCCCTTGTGGCCCAGACGGTCGGGCCGCACGGTGACGGGCCGGGCGGTGAGGATGTCCGGTCCCGCCTCCTTGATCTGGGCCTGCAACAGCGGCGTGTCCTGGTCCTTCTTGGGCTTCAGCTTCAGGAACCAGGTGCGGATTTCGCCCCACGGCCCCATCTTGTCCACGTCCAGGTGCACGCGCACCCCTTCGCCGGTGCGCTTGTCGAACAGCGACACCGCGTAGATGCCGAAGTTCATGATGCGCAGCCAGCCGTTGCCCACCGTGCAGGGGGTCAGCA
>JALHHV010000341.1:0-2490 GCA_022837365.1 Desulfovibrio sp.
CGCCCCCACCCACCTGTGCGGCACAGGCTATCTTTCGCTGCTCCGGGTGCTGTTGCGCGCCGGGCTGCTTGACGAAGACGGCCGCTTCGTGATGGAACCGCATTCCCCGCTGGCGCGCCGCCTTGCCGCCTCGCTGGTCGAGGTGCGCGGCGAACGTCGCCTGCCCCTGCCAGGGGGCTTGCATCTTTCCGCGGGCGACGTAGAAGAAGTGCTGAAGGTGAAGGCCGCCTTCTCCCTGGCCTACGAACGGCTGCTGGCGGAAGCCTGCATGCCCGGAACGGCGCTGGACGCCGTGTACCTTGCCGGGGCGCTGGGCGAACACGCCCGCCCCGATGACCTCGAAACACTGGGATTCCTGCCCGCCGGGGTGGCCGGCCGCGCGCGGGCCGTGGGCAACGCCTCGCTGCGCGGGGCGGAACTGCTGCTGCTCCGGCCGGAACTGCGCGGGCGTATCGCCGCCTGGCGCGCGGGTTGTCGCGTGGTGGACCTGGCTGCCGCCAGCGACTTCGCCGCCGCGTTCCTGCGCCACATGCGCTTTCGCTGACGGCCGCACCGCAAGGGTGCATCAGGCCGCACCGGCCCTCCGGGACCACCAGCAGCACCTGAACACCGGGAAGCCCGGTCGGTCCGCGCCCACCCGCTTCCCCCAGGGCGCCACGACACCGGCCCCGCCCCCGGCACGCCCGGCCCCGACGAGAGCCGCATCCCGCGCGCGCCCCGCACGCGCGGCAGCCCATGCATCGCCGGCAACGCCGGCACCCAACCAACGGACTTCGCATGCACCATCTTTTCACCGCCCTGTCGCCGGAATACCGGCAGCGCCTGGAATCCCTGCCCACGGCGCTGGACACCGTGGCCCCGTTGCGCACCGCGCACCGCCGCGACCTGCCCATGGCCATCCGCGACCTGTCGCAAATGCTCACCAGCGAGCGCGGCGCGCTCTCCGACCCTTACTGGGCGGCCCCGCGCCTGCTTTCCGCCTACCTGCGCTACTTCATGCCGTGGAACCTGGTGCGCCTTGGCCGCCTGTTGCCCTCGCTGGAACTGGTGGACCGCGAAGCCCTGCTGGAGCGCCCGCTGATCCTCGACCTGGGCAGCGGCCCGCTGACCCTGCCGCTGGCCCTGTGGCTGGCCCGGCCCGACCTGCGCGGCCTGCCGCTGACCTTCCTGTGTGCGGACATCGCCCCCCACCCGCTGGAGGTGGGCCGCGACCTGTTGCAGGTCATCGCGGGCGAGGAATCGCCCTGGGCGCTGCGCACCCTGCGCGCGCCCATGGAGGCGGCCCTGAAGGAGGCGCGCGGCGACGCGGCGCTGATCCTGGCGGGCAACGTGCTGAACGAACTGAAGTCCCGCCGCGACGAACCGCTGGAATACCGCATGGAAGAACTGGCCGAGATGGCCGGGTCCGCCCTGGCCCACGGCGGCCGCATACTGGTTATCGAGCCGGGCACGCGCCTGGGGGCGCGCTACGTCACCCAGTTCCGCCGCGCGGCCATGGAGGTGGGGCTGGCCCCGCTGGCCCCCTGCCCCCACCACGACCAATGCCCCCTGCTGGAAACGGGCGGCCCCGGCGGCTGGTGCCACTTCACCTTCCCCATCCAGGGCGCGCCCGCGTGGCTGGAAGAACTGAGCCGCCGGGCCAAGCTGGAAAAGGGCACGGCCAGCCTGTCCTTCGTGCTGCTAGGCGAGGCGGACAAGGTGGTGCCGCCGCGCGACACCATCCGCATCATTTCCGACGCCTTTCCGCTGCCCGGCCGCCGCGAACCCGCGCGCTACGCCTGCTCCGAACGGGGCCTGGCCCTGCTGCACGATGCGCGACAGGTGCATTCCGGCACGGCCATCGAGATCACCTGGCCCGAAGTGGAACGCCGCGACCGCAAGTCCGGCGCGCTGGAACTGGAATGGACCCCGCCTGGCCGGGAACCCAAGAACGCGGGCGCGGCGGACAAGGGCTCCAAGGGCAAGCCCGCGCGGGGCAAGGCCGCGGGCCGTGCGGCGCAGATGCCCGGCGCTCCGGACAACGAGGACGACCTGCAACCGGCCTTCCTGATGGAAGGAGCCCCGCAGTGGGATGCGCCCGTTGCAGCCGGGGCGGGGACCGAAGGCGGCGACGGCGATTTCGACAATCATGACGGACACGACCCGTCCGAACCCGACGGCAACCGAGCCGACGGGCCGGACCACGGGCAGACCTACGGCCAGATGTTCGCCAACCAGCCAAACCATCCGCACGGGGGCAGGGCCGCGCAACGGCGCGGGGTGCCCCGCTTCGGCGCGCGGCGCGGCCGCGCCCACGACGGTGGAGCTGATGCGAATTTCAATGGCGGCTTCATGAATGAATCCGGTGGAATGGGCTACGGCTCCCGCCGCCAGGATGGCCTGCCCGATGATTTCGGCAACCGCGCGGAACAGGGTGACAGGCGGGCCGGGCGCACCGGACGTGGGGGAAGCACCGGCATGCGCAAGACCGGACGGGGCGCAGGTCAGCCC
>JALHHV010000341.1:2496-3557 GCA_022837365.1 Desulfovibrio sp.
GCACGGAGAGAACATCATCCCGACGGACAGCGTGCCGCCCGCAAGGAAGGCCAGCAGGACAACCAGCATGGCCAATGGGCCAACCGCCGTCCACGGCGCGGCGGGCAGGATGCTGCCGGGCAGGAAGGGCACGGCCCCAACCCCACGGCCCAGCGCGCCCTGAATGCGTGGGACAACGCGGCAGAGGCCGCGCCGTCCGCACGGCGGGGACAACAGGGGCAGGGCCAGGGACGGGCGCACGGCGAACGCGACGGCCAGCAGCGCACGCAGGGCCGCCCGCAGCGCCCCTTCGGCAATGCCCGACGCCAGCGGCCCGACGCCGACCAGGAAGGGCGGCGGGACGGCCGGGCCGATCATGGGCAGCCGCGCGGCCCGCGGCAGGACGGCAATCAGGAACGCAGTCGCGAGCGCCGCCCCGATCGGATGGACCGGATGGACCGGACGGAGCGGGGCGAACGGGGTGAACAGGGTAAACGGGGCGGCCAACGCCACGAACACCGCGCCCAGCGCCACCCCGACGCCCGGCCCGACGCGCCGCGCGATTCCGGGGGCCAGCAGCGCCCCGACGAAGGCCGCAAGGGCAAGCCGCGCCGTCACTTCGACCGGGAAGGCAAGCCCGGCGGCGACGGCCGCGCCCCGCGCCGTACCGACAGCAGCGCCCCGACGAAGGCCGCAAGGGCAAGCCGCGCCGTCACTTCGACCGGGAAGGCAAGCCCGGCGGCGACGGCCGCGCCCCGCGCCGTACCGACGATCGCCGCGCCGAAGACCGGCGCCCCGAGGAACGCCGTCCCACGGACCGTCGTGACGGAGGACAGCAGCGCCCGCAGCAGGCCCGTCCGGGCAACCAGCCCGAGCGAGCCGGGCGTGGGGAACGCAGCCCCGGCTCGCAAGCCGACCAGCGCGGCGACCGCCGCCCCGATCATCGGGATGACCGACGCGATGACCGGCGAGACGACCGCCGAAACGACAAGCGTCCCAATCATGCCGACGACCGTCCGGACAACGCGGGCCATCATCATTCAAGGCGGCGCAAGCCCCGGCGCGACGACTAGTCCAGCCCG
>JALHHV010000342.1 GCA_022837365.1 Desulfovibrio sp.
CCGGCGGCCAGCTTGCCGAGGGCGGCCATCTTGCTGGACTGCATGAGCGAGGCGTCGAGCATGGCCTGCCTGCGGTCGGCCTCGATGACCTTGTCCACGATGATCCGGGTGGTGAAGAAGGTGCCCAGGCAGATGACCACGGCCCCGCCCAGCAGGAACAGCACCACGATGAGCTGGGTGTGCACCAGCGGCGAAAGGGGTTCGCGCGGGTCGTCCATGACCACCAGCAGCCAGGGCATGTTTTCGAGCCAGGTCATGCCGGTGACCATGGGGCGGCCTTCGGTGTTGGCGATGGTGTCCACCACCACCCCGCGCTTGGCCCTGTCGGGCGTGGTCATGCGCAGGCCGGGCCGGGTCATGATGGCGCCGTTGTTGCGCGAATCGGATTGCAGGGTGCCGTCGGTGCCCAGCAGGAAGGCGTCGCTGTTGGTGCCGGAGTAGGCGCGGTGCAGCATGGCGCTGACCGCGGCGGAATCGATGGTGGCCCGCAGTATCCAGGCCCGGCCGTTCTCGCGGCGCATGACCGCGATGATGAAATGCGGAAAGCGGCGGAACCCGGTGAACACGTCGCTGACGTACTGGCCCTTCAGCATCACCTCGTGGAACCACGGCTCGTCGCGGTAGTTGGCCGCCTCCAGCGAGTACGGCCCCACGTAGGCCACGTGCTCGCCCTGGTCGTTGATGACCCCGATGTCCACGTAGGAGCGGGCGTTGGACTGGATGACCCCGAAGATGGTGCCCAGTTGGGCGGGGTCGGACAGTTCGCGGAACGAGTGGGTCCAGGCCAGGCTCTTGATCTGCGAGACGCGCTCGGCCAGGAAGGTGTCCAGCGCGCGGCGCTTGCTTTCGGTCACCGCCTCGATGCCCGAGACCATGCGTTCGTGGTAGGTCTTGGAAAACTGCAGATGGATGAAGAAGCCCAGCGCGAAGAGCGGCACGAGCGAAAAGGCGAGCATGGCGAAGGTGAGCCTGCGCCGCAGCCTGGTGTATCCGCCGATGTCCATCCAGCCTCCGTGGGCGGGCCGCCCCGGCGAAAGGGGGGCCCGGAAAAAGGCCGCCTCGGGCGAGGGGTCTTGGGGCAAGGGAGGAAAGCGCCGCCCGGCAGCGGACGATACGTCGGCCACGGCGCGAAACCGTTGCGCGTGCGACACATTCGTTTCGGCGGCGGCACGTCGGCACGCCGGGGCGGCAACCCCTCTCCCCCGGTGGCACATCCGTGGAACACGGGCCGCGCGGGGGTCACCCCATGTGCGACAATTACCCGATCATCCAGCATTTTACAATCGCAAGGAGCGTCCGGACCGCCGGAACGGGGAAACATCCGTTTCGCGCCCCGCCTGTCTCCACCCTGTGGCCGGGGCCGCGCCCGGCGACGGGGGATCAGACCGGGGCGGCCGGGTCCACGGCCCGGCGCGGGCGCGCGGCTTCGACAGACGCGGCCTGATCGGCCTCTTCCAGCAGGCGGCGGCAGTCGGCCAGCATGGCCGCGCGCCGCTCGGCCAGTTGCGGGCCGTCGTTCATGATCATGTCCAGTTGGCGGGTGTGGATGGTCATGTACCCGGCCACCAGCAGCATGCGCAGGGCCTGTACCTCGGGCAGGTTCTCGATGCGGGCCGACAGCGCGTCGCGCCGCACGGTGCAGACGAAGCCGAATTCCTTCAGCAGCCCGGCCACAAATTCCACCCGGCGCACCCGGCGCTCGATGTTGGCGGCCCCGCCGCGCAACTGGAAGACCACGTAGTTCTCGGGGGTGCGTTCGCCCACCAGCGATTCCACGGCCACGAAATGGAACCCGAAACGCGAGTGCAGGCTGCAATAGTTGCGCGAAACCATGAAGTAATTGCGCTCGGTGAAGAACGCGGTCTGGGCCGCCGGGTCCAGATGCGGGTTGGCCGTGGCCTCGAACATCACCGACAGGAAGCCCTTGGCGTCCACCGGCGGCGGCCCCTGCCACGGCACGGCGTTCATGCCGCGCCACAGGGCGCGCATGGGCACCGAGGTTATCCGCGCGATGGGCACCAGCGGGCCGTTGACCTCGCCGTCGAAGCCGTCGTCCAGGTTGACCACCCAGAACTGCTTGGGCACGTCGCACTGCAACTGCTTGACCCGCTGCGGCGCGTGGCGCTGCTGCGAGCCGAAACGGAACATCTCGGCCACGGCCTTTTCGTGGCAGAACCGCCCGAGATCATGGAAGGTGCGGCAGTTGGCAGACTTGAAGTCCGGCGAGTCCGGGTCCAGGGTCAGGGGCAGCATGTGGTGGGCGGCGGCGTCCAGGGCCTGGAGCACCGGACTGCCGGGCATGAAGTTGCATTCCGGCGGGGCCGATTCGACGAAGGCGTCGACGCGGCCGGGGTAGATCACGCCCACGTCGCCGTGCACGGTGACCACGGCCCCCTGCTCCAGCAGGTCCAGCGGGCTGCCCTGCCGGAACGGCCCGAACACGGCGGGCTTGCCGAATTCGCGCGCCACGGCGGCCAGTTGGCTGGA
>JALHHV010000343.1:0-2894 GCA_022837365.1 Desulfovibrio sp.
TCTGCGCGCCCCACAGGCGGTCCTGCTCCACTTCCACAAGGCCCATGCTGTCCCGCTCCAGGCGATGGCCGGGGCGGGGCGCGGGCTGGTCTGGCTGGTTTGGCGTGCGGGGCATGGCGGCCTCCTGGGCATGCGGGGACGGACACGGGACCGCGGCAGATGCGTCACCCCGTATCGTCCATCCTAGCGCCGCGCGCGCGCGCCTGTCCAGCGTCTGTGGGGATGTGGCGGCTGCGGAGATGCAGCGGGGTGTCCCGGCTCCCCGCGCATCCCGCCGCATGCGCATTGCGGTTCGCCGTCCGGGGCGGGTTCCCGCCCCCCGTGCGTGCGGCACACCCGCCGGAGTGCGTATTTTCCTCCATCCGCGAGGTTTCCCCTTGCGGAAAGGGCCGCATTTGCTTCAATACATACAGTTGCACCGTACCGCAGCCGGGGCGCGCTGGCGTGCCCCGGCGCGCCCCGGAGGCCCGCAGGGTGTCGCGGTACGGCTGCTCGGCCCGGCCCGGCCCCGCGCGGACGCCGGGCCTGTCGTCAGCGGCGCCGGACCTGTCCACGGCACGGGGGCACGGGGGCATGGGCGGCATCGGCAATACCGGCCGCCGGTGGTCCCGCGCCACCCCGGCCACGCGGAGATTCCGGAACGACGGCTCGGCGGAACCGTTCACGCCCGACCTGCCGGAAGAGGTGGCCGAACGCCTGCCCCCCATCGAGGTGGTGCGCGTGCCGGAAAACCGGGGCAACACCCACGCCCGCGCGCTGGGGGCGGCCCGCGCCGCCACCCGGTTCATCCTTTCGGTGGATGCGGACATCCGCTTTCCCGCGCACTGGCTGGCGGTGTGCCTGCCCGCCGCGGCCCGGCCCGGGGTGGGCATGGCGGGCACGGCCATCCGCCCCCGCACCGGCGACGACCTGCTCTCACGCTACCTGGAACTGACCTACACCCTCAACCGGGGGGCGTCCGGTTCCGTGCCGTTCCTGCCCGGCGGGGCGTGGTTGGCCCGGCGGGACGCCTTCGAGGCCGTGGGCGGCTTTTCCGGCTACGAGGAACGCTACGGCCAGGACGCCTACCTTTCGCGCCGCCTGCGCGAGAACGGCTACCTGCTGTGGGCCGTGGACGGGGTGGAGGCCTTCGAGGTGCGGCGCATCGGGCGGTTGCAGATGGTGCGCCGGGGCTGGCGCTGGCAGGGCCACCACATGAAGGCCGCCCTGGACGAGGGCCGCCCGCTGGACGAAGTGCTGAACGTGGTGTTGTATTCCATGCGCGAACGCATGCTGCGCTCGCGCGCGGCAGACCCGCGCCTGCTCTATTTCGACCTGCTCTACGCCCTGCACGCCCTGCTGGACACCGTGGCCCACGCGTCCGCGCGAACGGAGGGGCAAGCGGGGCAAACGGGCGGGGACGGCGCGCGCGCCACCCTGCGCCATGCGGCGGCGGCCTTTCTGGCGCCTTGGCCGCAATTATGCACGGCCCTGTGCGCCGACCTGGCGGAACTGGGACACGCCCCGCTGCCCACCGACCTTGCCGCCGCGCCTCCCTTCGACCTTGCCGCCGCGCTGTCCTTTGCCGTGGGCGCCGACGAACTGGCGGCGGTATGCGGCGGCCTGGGCGAGGTGCTGGGCTGATCCGTTCCGCCCCCGCGCGGCCCCGCTTCCCGCCGGGTCTCCCGGCCTCGTAATCCCGCAATCCCGCAATGCCGCAACCGGAGATATCCATGGGATTCCCGTTCAAGCTGTCGTTCCTTTCCCGCAAGAAGAAGCCCGCCGGGGGCGATCTGCTTATCGCCGCCCCGGAATCGCTGGACGGCGCGTCCGCGTCTGCGGGGTCGCCCAAGGCGAAGTCCGCGTCCAGGCCCGGCCCGGCTTCCCCGGCGTCCGCAGGCCCCTCCGGTGACGGCGGCGGTTCCGCGCCCGGCAGGAAGATGGGCTTGTCCAAACGCACCCTGCGCCTCGTGCTGTTCGCGGTGGCCGGGCTGGTGGCGCTGGGGAGCGCCGGTGGCGGCGGCTGGTGGTGGTACAAGACCAGCCGCCCGGAGCATGCCGTGGAACAGCTGGTGCTGGCCTTCCGCAACGGCGATGCGGCGGCCTTCGAGCGCCGCGTGGACGTGGACAGGGTGGTGGATCAGTTGCTGGCGGTGCAGTTGCGGGCTTCCGGCGTGCAGGGGACATCGGCCCCGGACGCGCGCGAAACGGCGCAGTTGCGCGACATGCTGCGTCAGTCCCTGCTGGCCCTGCCCGTGGGCGCGGCGGGCGAGCACAAGCGCGAAGACCTGCTGCCGCCCGACTTCCGCGAGCAGGCGGGGGCGTTTGTTCCGGCCGTGGCGGAACGCACGGGCGACAAGGCCATGGTGGTGGTGCCCGTGAAGAACGAGGCGTTGGAAACCACCTTCGAGATGCGGGTGGAGATGACCGACGACAAGGGCGGCTGGAAGGTGTCCGGCCTGGTGGACCCGGACGGCCAACTGGCCGCGCATGCCGCCGCGCTGGAGCGCATCCGCGCCCGCGAGCGCGCCACCGCCGCCGAGGAAAACGCCCGCATCGCCGAACGGCTGGCCGGACTGGTGCGTCTGGACCGCACCCTGGTGGGCACCGACACCCTGTCCGGCGGCGGCAACTTCAAGATGCTGGTGGTGCAGGTGGCCGGGGTCAACCAGAGCGACCAGACCGTGGGCCGGGTGGTGGTGGACTGCGTGGTGCGGGACGAGGCCGGGCGGGTGCTGCGCACCCTGAAGCTGGTGCGCAACACGCAGTTGCGGCCCGGCGAGGCGTTTACCGAATCATGGGTCATCGACCTGGACGAGGCGGAACCGAACGATGTCCCCCTGCTGAACGCGGAACGGTTGACCGGGCAATCCGCGGTGCGCTCGGTGGTGTTGGCCACGGGCGAGTCCATCGTC
>JALHHV010000343.1:2918-3839 GCA_022837365.1 Desulfovibrio sp.
CCCCGTTTCGTTATGCGCGGGTCATTTTTTGCCCTCGTCCACGTGCTCGACGTAGCCCACGCCTTCCATGCCGGGGGCGTCGCGCCAGGGCAGGTCTTCAGCCCGCGCGGGCGGGGTCCAGCCGGGGTAGATGGCGGGCAGCCTGTCCCGCATGATGGTGAACAGGTAATCCCGCGCGGCGGTGCCGAAGTAGTTGATGTATTTTGAAGAATCGTTGGACGGCCAGTAGGTGACACGCAGGAGCCGGACATCGAGCGGTCCCGTGGGTTGCGGGTTGAGCACCAGCAGGAAGGAGCCGAGGTCCACGTCTTGCCTGTAGAGCAGGATGCGGCACCCGAAGAGCCAGTCCCTGACGCCGTTACCGTCCCAGTCCAGCGAGGCCATGAGGAAGATGGTCAGACTAACTTGCGGGTTGTGACCCAATGGCTTGTCCTCCACGAGCAAGACATCGGGTTCTTCGGCCTCGTAACGAATGCCCAGGGCGGCAAAGGTGGGCTTGCCCGTCGCCACGGGCAGAAATGCGGACGGAAAGGCTGTGAGGTTGGCGCGTTCAAACAATTCGCGGGCAAAGGACAGCGGCGCGTATTCCCCGGCAGGTATTGCGTCGGCCATGGGGTAACGGCCTTCCGCATCGACGATGCCGGGACGTTGCAGCCAATGCAGATTGTCCCGCACGAACCCTTTGAAAATATTCGGCTCCGGAGCCACCACGGGCACCCGCTGCATGGCGGGCAGCGGTTCGGCATGCACCGGAAACCATGCCCCAAGGCAGGCCAGCCACAGGACGAAAGCCAGCAGCATGGGCAGCACGCGGTGGGAACGGGGGGGCCGTGCGGCCCCCCGGAAGATGCTATGCTGGAAGATTGCGGCGCGGGTCATTTTTTGCCCTCGTCCACGTGCTCGACGTAGCCCACGCCCTCC
>JALHHV010000344.1:0-1724 GCA_022837365.1 Desulfovibrio sp.
GCGCACCTCGGGGGCGGCGGGCGGACCGGTCCTCTCGGCGGTGCTGCCCGCATCCTGCGCCTGCATGGGCGCGGCCTTGGGGGAGGCCCCCCCGGCCACAGCCGTGCCGCGCCACACGCCGGTTTCCACCGCCAGCGGCATGGCAAGCAAGGCAACCAGGGCCAGCAGGACGGACAGCGCCCGGCCACGTCGGCGGAAAAGCACCTGCATCAGACCACGCGCACAGGGCTCATCCGGACAGGGACCATCCGCGCAGGGGCCATCCGGGCCGGGTTCACGGCGCGAACACGCCCCCCCGGCCCCGCCCGCCGCAACCGGCCGGCCGGGATGGCACGGCGCGCGCCCCGCGCCGTTTCCCTCGCCCGTGGCCCTCTGCCGCATCAACGCTTCTGCTGCGCCTTCAGGATGGGCTTCAGCAGATAGTCGAGCACCGTCTTCTTGCCGGTAAGGATGTCCACCGTGGCGGTCATGCCCGGCATGATGGGCAGGTTTTCGCCCCGGTAGGTGATGGCGTTCTTCCTGGTGCGCAGCTTGACCAGGTAGTAGAACTCGCCCTTGCGGTCCTCTATGGTGTCCGCGCTGATCTGTTCCAGGCCCGCCTCCAGACCGCCGTAGATGGAGAAGTCGTAGGCGGTGACCTTGACGATGGCCTTCTGGCCCGGATGCAGGAAGGCGATGTCCGCCGGGCGGATGCGCGCTTCCACCAGCAGGGTGTCGTCCAGCGGCACCAGTTCGAGGATCGATTCGCCCGGCTTGACCACCCCGCCCTGGGTATTGATGATGATGCGCTTCACCGTGCCGCGCACCGGGGCGCGCAGGTCGGTACGGGTCACCCGGTCCTCGCCGGCGGACAGGGTTTCGCGCAGCGAGTTCAGCTCCACGCGGCGCTTGTTGATCTCCTCCACCGCCTGCGAGCGCACCTCGGCCTTGCGGTGCGACAGGCGCTGTTCCACCTCGTGCACGGCGTTGCGGGCCTTGGGGATGTTCACGGCCAGCGAGCTGATGTCGCCGCGCAACTGGATGACGCGCTGCTCAAGGCTCAGGTAGTCCACCTTGGAGTATATCTGCTTCTCCACCAGCGGCCGGGCGATGTCGCGCTGTTCCTGCGCCACCCGCAGGCTGGCGCCCAGTTGGCCCTGCCGCCCCACCATTTCGTCCACTTCCTGGCGCTTCTGGGCAAGCTGGCTTTCCAGCACGCTCAGTTCCAGTTCCAACTGGCGCTTGCGCGCGTTGTGGATGGAGGTCTGGTCGGCCACCACCTGCGGGGCCTTCTGCACCACCTCTTCGGGGTACACCGGCTCCTTGCCCGCCAGTTCCGCCTCCAGGCGGGCGATGGCGGCCATGTGTTCGTACGACTTGGACACCGCGTCGCGGAAGAAGCTGGCTGCCGATTCGTTGTCCAGGCGCACGAGCACCGTGCCCTTTTCCACGATCTGCCCTTCGCGCACGAATATCTCCTGGATGATGCCGCCTTCCAGGTTCTGGATTTCCTGCACGCGCTGCGAGGGAATGACCTGGGCCTGGCCGCGCGTCACCTCGTCCAGCGGCGCGAAGGCCGACCAGAGAATGAACACCAGAAAGAACACCCCCAGCGAGGCGGACAGCAGGAAGGCCAGCGGGTGGCCCTTGCGGTGCAGGGCCGCGTCCACCTCGCTCATGAATTCCAGGTCGTCGCGGCGCACGCCGTTGGCGGCCCCGCCGCCCAGCGCCCCGCCGCGCGCGGC
>JALHHV010000344.1:1797-4271 GCA_022837365.1 Desulfovibrio sp.
GATGTGGTCTTGTCATTTTCCATGTTCATGCTCCGCTGGCGCGCCGCGCATCAGCCCTGTTGAGCGGGTCTGGGGGCGGGCGCGCCCGTGAAGCGCGCGGCGCCCGCCGCGCGCACCTGATCGCCGCGCAACGCGGCAAGGACGGCCTGCTTGGGGCCGTCGGCCACCACCCGGCCATGGTCGAGCACCACCAGCCGGTCCACCAGGTCCAGCATGCTCACCCGGTGGGTGACCAGGATCAGCGTCTTCTTGTCCAGTATTTCCGCAAGGCGGCGCTTCAGCGCCATTTCCGACGAATTGTCCATGTTGCTGGACGGCTCGTCCAGTATCAGCACGTCCGGGTCGTGCAGCAGCGACCGCGCCAGGGCCACGGCCTGGCGCTGCCCGCCCGAAAGGGCCATGCCGCGCTCGCCCACCGGCATGCCGAAGCCCGCCGGGTGCCCGCGCACGAAATCGACCACCCCGGCGATGGTGGCGGCGCGCAGGATCATCCGGTCGTCGGCGTTGGGCACGCCGATGGCGATGTTGTCGCGCACAGAGCCGTAGAACAGGTAGTTGTCCTGGGCAAGGTAGCCCACGCGCGAGCGCAGGTCGGCCATGTCCATCTGGCGGATGTCCACCCCGCCGAAGCGCACCGCGCCGTCGCGCGGCTGGTACAGGCCGATGGCCAGCCGCCCCAGGGTGGACTTGCCCGAGCCCATGCGCCCGATGATGCCCACCCGCTCGCCGGGGCGGATGGTGGTGTTGACGTTCTCCAGCGCCAGCCGTTCCGAGCCGGGGTAGGCGAAGGACACGCTTTCGAAGACCAGGGAATGTTCCAGAGGGCCGAAATCCACGTACGGCCTGTCCTCCGGCCGCTCGGTGGGCAGGTTCATGAGCATGTCCAGCGACTTCAGGGCCATGCGCGACTGTTGCAGCCGCGCCAGCATGGCCGCCACCTGGCTCAGCGGGGCCATGGCGCGCGAGGCCAGCATGTTGCAGGCGATGAGCCCGCCCATGGTCAGCAGGCCGTCGGAAATGCGGTACACGCCCCAGATGATCACCGTCACGCTGACCAGTTGGGTGAACAGGATGGACATGGTCACCGAGATGTTGGCCAGCCCTTTGGACTGGGCGTTGGACGAGGCGCTCATGCCCACCACCTTTTCCCAGGCGTGCTGCATGCGGCCTTCGGCCAGCGACGACTTCACCGTTTCCAGCCCGTTGATGATCTCCACCAGCAGGGCGTTCTTCTGCATGCCTTCCTTGTAGCCCGCCTCGGCCACCCGCTGGAACGGCAACTGGAGCAGCATGCCGATGCCCACCACGATGGGCACCGCCAGCATGGGCACCACGCCGATGGGCCCGCCGATGAAGCACACGATGAGCACGAACAGCACCAGGAAGGGCAGGTCCACCAGCGCCAGCAGCGTGGTGGAGCCGAAGAACTCGCGCAGCGATTCGAACTCGCGCAGGTTGTTGGCCAGCGAGCCGGTGGAGTCCGGCTTGGCGTCCAGGCGCAGGCTCATCAGCTGGTTCATCAGGCGGCTGGCCAGCACGATGTCGGCGTTGCGGCCCGCCACGTCCACGAAATAGCTGCGCAGGTTGCGCAGCAGAAAGTCGAACACGTAGGCGATGCCGATGCCGATGGCCAGCACCCACAACGTTTCCGTGGCGCTGTTGGGCACCACGCGGTCGTACACGTTCATGAAAAACAGCGGGCTGACGATGGTCAGCAGGTTCACCACCACGCTGGCGAACAGCACGTGCTTGTAGATGGGCAGGAAGTGCAGCAGCGTGTCCCAGAACCAGCGCTTGGCCTTCAGCAGCTTTATCTCGCTGGCCCGGCGGTCCAGCTTGCCTTCCAGCCGGGCGAACATGGCGTAGCCGGTGTATTCCTTGGTCAGTTCGTCCACCGGCACGCTGCGCGGCTCCATGCCCGTCTCCGGGAACAGCACTTCGGCCTTGTCCCCTTGCAGCGACAGCAGCACGCAGGCCTTTTCCTGGCGCAGCAGCAGGATGCACGGCAGGGTCAGCGAAGAGATGCGGTCCAGCGTGGGGCGGTACACCACGCTGGAGGCCATGCCCGCCGTGCGCGCGGCGCGGATGCAGGCCGAAGGCTGCACCGGCCCGTCGGACATGGGCAGCCCGGCCACCAGGAACCGCGTGGACACCGGCTTGCCGTGCAGCCGGAACAGGAAGGCCATGCATTCGATGAGCGGCGGCGTGTAGTCCACGTCGGCCGGGTCCAGCCCGCGCATGTCGGGAATGCCGCCCTGCGGCACCGGGGGCTCCAGCGCGGCGTCGAGTTGCGGCCCCTCCAGCGCGGCGGCCGTGGCGGCCGCTGCCTCGCGCGGGATGGCCGAGGGCGGCGGGGGCGGAACCGGGCGCGGCGCGCCCACGGCGGGGATGGGTTCTTCCGGCGCGAAGGCGGCGGCCCGGTCCGGGTCCGGCGTCATGGCCGGACGCGGCGCCGGACGCGGCACGGAGGCCGA